>NZ_KV815600.1:0-28126 GCF_001814285.1 Enterococcus sp. HMSC076E04
CAGGAGATCGCGGGTTCGATTCCCGTCGGAACCGTTTGGCTCGGTAGCTCAGTTGGTAGAGCAATGGATTGAAGCTCCATGTGTCGGCAGTTCGATTCTGTCCCGCGCCATTATGCGGGTGTAGTTTAGTGGTAAAACCACAGCCTTCCAAGCTGTTGTCGCGAGTTCGATTCTCGTCACCCGCTTTTAGTTTTTATGGGCCTATAGCTCAGCTGGTTAGAGCGCACGCCTGATAAGCGTGAGGTCGATGGTTCGAGTCCATTTAGGCCCATTTATTTTATTGGCCCGTTGGTCAAGCGGTTAAGACACCGCCCTTTCACGGCGGTAACACGGGTTCGAATCCCGTACGGGTCATGGAAGATACTTGATGAGTATCTTTTTCTTTTTATCTGAAAGAATGATTTTAAAAGGCTTAGCAGAGTTATCTTTATAGATGATTGTGCTAAGCTTTTTTGGATAAATCTAATGTAAAATATTTATATTTTTTAAGCAAAAAAATGAAAAAATACGAGCAGAAAACTGTTTTATCTGCTATACTTGGTTCGTTGCAAGTTCCCGAAAGGATCCGTAGGACGGAGATGCCTTGTAACCGAATTTAACTAGGGGGAATCATTATAATGGTAGAAAGACACTTATTTACATCAGAATCTGTTTCTGAAGGACATCCAGATAAAATCGCTGACCAAATCAGTGATGCAATCTTGGATGCAATTTTAGAACAAGACCCAACAGCACGAGTAGCGTGTGAAACATCTGTAACAACTGGGCTTGTTTTAGTATTTGGAGAAATATCTACGACGGCATATGTAGATATCCAAAAAGTCGTACGGGAAACAATAAAAGAAATTGGTTATACACGTGCAAAATTCGGATTTGATGGAGATACAGCAGCTGTATTGGTTGCGATTGATGAACAATCTTCTGATATTGCTCAAGGAGTTGACGAAGCACTTGAGATCCGGGATGAAGATAAAAAAGACGTATTAGATGAAATTGGTGCTGGCGACCAAGGGTTAATGTTTGGTTTTGCTGTAGATGAAACACCGGAATTAATGCCTTTACCAATCGCTTTGAGTCATCGTCTGGTACGCCGCTTGGCAGATTTACGTAAATCAAATGAATTAACGTATTTACGTCCAGATGCAAAATCTCAAGTCACAGTTGAATATGATGATCAAGGACAACCTGAACGCGTAGATACAATCGTTATTTCAACACAGCATGATGATGCAGTAGATAATGAAACAATTCGTCATGATGTCATCGAAAAAGTAGTGAAGGAAGTTATTCCAGCTGAATTATTAGATGATCAAACAAAATATTATATCAATCCGACTGGCCGATTTGTCATTGGTGGTCCTCAAGGGGATGCCGGATTAACAGGAAGAAAGATCATTGTTGATACGTATGGCGGTTATGCTCGTCATGGTGGCGGTGCTTTTTCTGGTAAAGATGCGACAAAAGTTGACCGTTCTGCCAGCTATGCTGCACGTTATATTGCTAAAAACATCGTTGCAGCAGGGCTTGCTCGCAAAGCAGAAGTACAGCTAGCTTATGCGATTGGTGTTGCTCAACCTGTTTCGATCTCCATCAATACTTTCGGTACTGGAACGGTTCCGGAAGAAGAATTGATTGCTGCAGTGAGAGAAAACTTCGATCTTCGGCCAGCAGGAATCATCGAGATGCTTGATTTGCGTCGTCCGATTTACAAACAAACAGCTGCTTACGGTCATTTTGGTCGTACAGATGTGGATTTGCCTTGGGAACATACGGACAAAGTAGATGCATTGAAAGCAAGATTAGCAAAATAAGCTATATTCAGCTGGAACGATCGCCGAATGGTGGTTGTTCCAGCTTTTTTTATGGCAGTGCACCTCTTGAAAAAGATAGTGAGTATTTATCTATTTTTAGATCCTGTCATGATGAAAAAGGAGGAATAAGATGAAAAAAGAAACAAATGTTGCTTTAGTCACAGTGAGTGTTTTCATTGCAACGTTCATGACGGCTATTGAAGGAACAATCGTAACAACCGCTATGCCAACGATCGTCGGCTCATTACATGGAATGGAAATCATGAACTGGGTATTTTCGATTTATTTGCTGACAAACGCTATGCTTACTCCGATTTACGGAAAACTTGCGGATAAAGTGGGACGGAAACCAATTTTTATTTTTGGGACATTATTGTTTATTATCGGTTCGTTATTTTGCGGTTTATCTCAAAGCATGATTGGGTTGATTGCTGCTCGTGCGATTCAAGGGATGGGTGCTGGAGCAATGATGCCAGTAGCTTTGACGATCATCGGCGATCTTTATTCTATTGAGAAGCGAGCAAAAGTTTTAGGTTTGAATAGTTCAGCTTGGGGGATTGCCAGTGTTTTTGGACCGCTTGCGGGAGGATTCATCGTTGAAACGATCAGCTGGCACTGGATCTTTTTTATCAATGTGCCGATCGGAATTCTATTAATTATTTTTATTTGGCTATATTTAAATGAACCAAAAATCATACATGAGTCTAAACCAATGGATATTTTTGGTAGTTTTAGTTTGATGGCCATGCTTGTCTCATTGCTGTTAGGATTCCAATTATTAGGTGACGAAGGAATGAGTCCGCTTGTTTCTGCTTTGCTGCTAGGTAGTATCGTACTGTTAGGTATTTTTATTTTTGCTGAAAAAAGAGCTAAAGATCCTGTCATCATGATGCATTTATTCAAAAATCCACTATTTGTTGTGGTCAACTTGGCTGCAGCATTGGCTAGTGGTTTTTTGATGGGAATCGATGTTTATATTCCTATGTGGATGCAAGGTGTATTAGGACTGAATGCAGCAATTGGCGGGTTGGTATTAGCACCATTATCACTAGTCTGGATGGTCGGTTCTTTCCTTGCAAGCAAGTGGATGACTCAAATGAAAACTCATTGGGTCTTGAGAATTGGACTACTAATCGCAGCTATTGGGGGCGCTTGGTTGTATCTTATGCCTTTCAGAAGTAACTATTTATGGTTTTTTGCTATATCAACGGTCATCGGTATAGGCTTAGGTGTGACCATGACTACCTCGACTGTCAGTGCACAAAATAGTGTATCTCGTGATCAGCTTGGTGTAGCAACTTCTTTTAATACGTTAGTTCGAACAATTGGTCAAACAGTCATGGTTTCTATTTTTGGTTTATTGTTAAATGGGGTAACTAAACGAGAACTTGCAGCAGCAAATTTAACAAATGATACAGATATCATGAACAAACTGGTGAATCCACAAACGGCTAAATATATCGATGCGGATATTCTATTGCCATTAAGAAAAATTCTTTATGATGGGTTACATTCCGTTTATCTAGTTGGCTTGTTACTCGTGATCATTGCTTTGGTATTAACGCTTTTCGTTCATGAAAAAAGTGGTAAAATAAAACAGTAGTTTCGGTCGAGACATGTACTTTGCCGAATCATTCAAATTTAAAGTTATTCAAAAATAACTTCTTACTAAGGAAGGCGAAAATATGGCATTTATTCAAGCAAATATTTATTCGAATGTATTAGAAATGGAAGTCAATCTAAATGTGATACTTCCACAAACAACTAAAAAGGTGATTGGCACCAGTTCAGAGCAAGCGACAACGGACATACCTGTTTTATATTTACTTCATGGGATGGGTGGCAATCATAGTGTATGGGAAAGACGTACGTCGATTGAACGTTATGTAGCAGACTACGGATTAGCTGTCATCATGCCATCTACTGATCTTGGCTGGTACACAGATACGGTTTATGATATGAAATATTGGACGTTCATTGCAGAAGAGCTACCTGAGATTTGTCATGAACTATTCCCACAATTAACAAGAAAAAGGGAAAAAACATATGCCGCTGGATTATCGATGGGCGGATATGGCGCATTAAAACTAGGCCTTGCAAAATCAGAAAATTTCGCAGCAGTAATCTCTCTTTCAGGCGCTGTTTCTGTAGGAAACCGAATGGATGATCTTTTGATGGTTCGTAAAGCAGCCTTTTGGGAAGGAATCTTTGGACCATTGGATCAAATCGAAGGTTCAAAGAATGATCCACAATATTTATTGAAAGAATTAGTAAAAAGCGGAAAACCAGTCCCAAGGTTTTATATGGCTTGTGGGGAATCTGATTTTCTTTATCAAGCAAATCAGGAAATGGTATCTGCTATGCAGGAACAAGGCTTAGCGGTCACCTTTGAACAAGGACCGGGCGATCATAATTGGATCTTCTGGGATCAATGGATCCAACGTGCATTGGTGTGGCTGATGGAAGAAAAGTAAAAAAGAGACTTAAAAAGATAGCTCCTATAGAGATCACTTTGTTGGTGACCTTTATAGGAGCTTTTTTTATCAATTGTTTTCTCTTCTTTTATTTTGTTGGCATAAACCTTCAATATAGGTTTGTGCACTCGTTAGAAAGAGTGCTTTTTCATTCAATTCTGCATGGGACTGCATACTTTCTTGAAATCCCTCTAATTGATTTTCAACTACATAATTACGCATAAATAGAACTGTTTCTTTCAAAAATTCATTTCCGTCCATAATCTTTTGCCGAAGCTGTTGTTCATGCTGCTGATCCATTAGCTGTCCAATCAATAAATTGTGGAGAGAGGCAACGGCCTGATGACTTTGGGTGACTGAAAATCCTTCACGAACAAGTAGTTGGATCATTTGTTCCAAATGTTCTAATCGACTCGGAAAAGCGGGCACAGTATTAATTTCTAATTCTGCCCCACAAGGAAAACGTGTGTAAAGGTCATAGTAATTTTCCATATACTGCAACAATTGTTCATTCCAGGGCAAAGTTGGATCTGGAAGCGCTAATTCTTCTTCCATTGTTTCAGCCATTTTCTGCAAAAGCTGTTGTTTATTTTTGAAATACCAATATAAAGCAGGTGCTTGAACGTGAATTCTGTTTGCGATGTTTCGCATGGAAAGCTGCGAAAGAGCTTGTGTTTCAGCCAGGATATCAAAGGCGGCCTGAATGATGATTGCTTGAGAAAGCTTTATTTCCATTTTATCAACCTCGTGTATTGCATTATCTTTTTAAACATGGTAAATTGTTAGTCGGTCTAATTTTACAGTGTTAAATTAGTCCTGTCAATTTAAACAAAGGGGTGTAATCAACGAATGAAATTAATCTTACGACATGCGAAAAAATATAAAGTAGCTGTTTTTATTTCCTTGCTGTCCGTAGCAGTCATGGTTGCAGCAGCATTATGGCAACCTAAATTACTACAGCAAGTATTGGAAGCTATTATTACAGAAGATAATGATGAAATGAAAACAATCGGTATTTATCTGATCAGTCTGGCTTTGCTAGGATTAGCTGCAGGTGTAACGAACACGATTTTCTCTGCGAAAGTAGCTCAGGGCGTAAGTGCAGATATCCGAGAAGAAGCTTTTCGAAAGATCCAGACATTTTCATTTGGGAATATCGAACAGTTCTCTGCTGGGAATCTTGTTGTTCGTCTAACAAATGATATCACGCAAATCCAAAATTTAGTGATGATTTCTTTGCAATCACTTTTTCGAATTCCATTCTTATTTATTGGTGCCTTCATTTTAGCTATGATCACGATGCCACAATTGTGGTGGATCATCGTAGCGCTTATCGTTACGGTATTTCTTATCACGGCACTTTCATTTACACGGATGGGTAAGCACTTCATGATCATTCAAAAACTGATTGATCGTGTAAATAGCATTGCAAAAGAAAACTTACTAGGGATTCGTGTAGTGAAATCATTTGTACAGGAAGAAAACCAATTGAAGACATTCAGCAAAGTAAGTGAGGACTTAACAAAACACAACATCATCGTCGGTACATTATTTTCTGTGATGATCCCGTCCTTCATGTTGGCTGCCAATTTAGCTGTGGTTGGGGCGATCTTCTTTGTGAGCGATCTTGTTAAAGATGATCCTACATTAATTGGTGGAATTGCTTCATTCATGAATTACTTGATGCAGATCATGATGGCGATCATTATCGGCGGAATGATGATGATGATGACTTCAAGAGCAGCCGTATCGCTGAAGCGGATTGCGGAAATTTTAGATGCTGAACCAGATCTTACTTATTTAGACGTTCCAGAACAAGAGCTGACGGGTTCTGTCACTTTTGACCATGTTTCTTTTCGTTATCCTGGTGAGGATACAGATACGCTTAAAGATATCAGCTTTTCTATCAAACCTGGAGAAATGGTCGGGATCGTCGGGGCGACTGGTGCCGGGAAATCCACACTAGCACAGCTGATTCCTCGTCTATTTGATCCAACAGAAGGAAAAGTAGAAGTAGGTGGTGTAGATCTTCGCCAAGTAAATGAAAAGAGTTTAAGAGAAACGGTGTCCTTTGTTTTGCAAAAAGCAATTTTATTCTCAGGAACGATTGCTCAAAACTTGCGCCAAGGAAAAAAGAATGCAACAGAAAAAGAGATGGAACATGCTTCTTCTATTGCTCAAGCAAAAGAATTCATCGAAAAGCTATCTGATCGTTACGAAGCACCAGTAGAAGAACGAAGCAGCAATTTTTCTGGTGGACAAAAGCAGCGACTATCCATTACTCGTGGTGTTATCGGTAATCCAAAGATCTTGATTTTAGATGATAGTACGAGTGCATTGGATGCTCGCTCTGAAAAACTGGTCCGAGAAGCACTTGATCGAGATTTGAAGGGAACAACGACGATCGTCATCGCACAAAAAATTGCTTCTGTTGTCAAAGCAGACCGCATCTTAGTATTGGATGAAGGTAGATTAGTCGGTGAAGGAACCCATGAGGAATTGGTAGCTGGAAACCGTGTCTATCAGGAAATCTTTGAAACTCAAAAAGGAACGGAGGAGTAAGTATGACTGATTTAATAAAAGCAAGTAAATTTTTCTATCACTATTTGAAGCGGTACAAACTCTCCTTTTTCTTTATCTTTATCACAGTAATTATTGCTACCTATCTACAAGTAAAAGCACCTCAGTATATCGGGGAAGCTTTCCAAGAATTAGCAAATTACGTAGGTGGCTTGATGCAAGGCGTAGATGATAAAAGCAAATTTGTTTCTGTAATATGGGAACTCTTGTTGTTTTATGTATTAGCTAGTGCAGCCAACTTTATCTATAGTATTTTGTTCACTCAAGTAGTAGGAAAGTCAACGAACCGAATGCGTATCGGTTTATTCAACAAATTGGAAAAATTGACGATTCGCTTCTTTGATTCTCATCAAGATGGTGAAATTTTAAGTCGTTTTACCAGTGACTTAGATAATATTCAAAATAGTTTGAACCAAGCATTGCTTCAAGTCATCACGAATGCTGTTTTACTTGTCGGAATCTTGATTATGATGTTTCGTCAAAATGTAGAATTAGCTTGGGCTACGATTGCTTCTACTCCAGTAGCTATTTTGATAGCTGTCTTGATTATTCGAAAAGCGCGAAAATATGTGGATCTTCAGCAAGATGAAGTGGGAAAACTGAATGGCTATATGGATGAAAAAATCAGCGGACAACGTGTCATCATCACAAATGGCTTACAAGAAGAAACGATTGAAGGATTCTTAGAACATAATCAAAGTGTTCGCGAAGCAACGTTCAAAGGACAAGCTTATTCTGGCCTACTATTTCCGATGATGCAAGGAATGTCACTAGTCAATACAGCAATCGTTATCTTTTTCGGCGGCTGGTTAGCATTGAATGGCGATTTGGAACGTTCGGTGGCGTTAGGCTTAGTTGTGACATTCGTCCAATATTCACAACAATACTACCAACCATTGATGCAGATTTCTTCTGGGTACAGCATGATCCAATTAGCAATCACAGGGGCAAGACGATTAAATGAAATGTTTGATGAAAAAGATGAAGTCAAACCAGAAAACGGTAAAGCATTTGATGGAGTAGAACAAGGACTTGCCTTGCAACACGTAGATTTTGGTTATTCTCCAGAAAAACTAGTCTTGAAAGATGTCTCAATCAATGTGGACAAAGGAGAAATGGTTGCTCTTGTTGGACCAACCGGATCTGGGAAAACGACGATCATGAATCTGCTGAATCGTTTTTACGATGTCAATGATGGGTCAGTAGTAATCGATGGAATAGATATCCGAGAGTATGATCTAGATGCATTACGTAGACATGTAGGAATCGTTTTGCAAGAATCCGTCTTGTTCTCTGGCACCATCAAAGACAATATCACATTCGGTAAACCAGATGCTTCAGACGAAGAAATCATCAATGCAGCAAAACAAGCGAACATTCACGACTTTATCATGACGTTAGAAAAAGGGTATGATACAGAGATATCCGAAGAAAACAATTTGTTCAGTACAGGACAAAAGCAGTTGATCAGTATTGCTCGAACGATCATCACAAATCCATCTTTATTGATTTTGGATGAAGCAACAAGTAATGTAGACACGGTAACAGAAGCAAGGATCCAAAAAGCAATGGATGAAGCAATCAAAGGAAGAACCAGTTTTGTGATTGCTCACCGGCTGAAAACGATCTTGAATGCAGATAGAATCGTTGTCTTGCGTGATGGGGAAGTCATTGAAGAAGGCAGTCATCACGAGCTATTAGCAGAAAATGGATTTTATGCGGAACTTTATCATAATCAATTTGTATTTGAATAAAGAGGTTGTGAAAAAGCTGTCCTGCATCAAGTAATAAGAACAGCCAATCAAAAACAGCTTCTCATGTTTTTGATTTGGTTGGACTTATTACCGCAGATGCAAGCTTTTGAGCACCGTGAATAAAGAGGTTGTGAAATCAACGCTCTAACCTGAGTGCTAGAGAAAAAAACGCAAAACATATCATTTATGTTTTGCGTTTTTTATTTATCTTTTTTTCTCAATACAATATAAAATAGGCGGCTGGTTCTTTTGGTTGATAAACCGATAATTCAGCACATTATATGTTTCCTGTGGCAGTTTGGAACAAAAAGAATCAACCATATCCAGTTCTTTTTCTCCGCCTTCATGACCATAGTAGACAACAAGGATCAATCGTCCGCGAGGCACAAGTCGTTTCAATATTTCTTCCATAGCTGTGCGTGTAGTCTCTGGCATAGTGATGATTGCTTTATCACTTTTTGGGAGATACCCTAGATTGAAGATCCCTGCTTTAAGATCTTGTTGTTCAGCTATTACTTCTCCTAACGTTTCGTGGCCTTGTAGAAACAATGAGACACGTTCTTCTAACTGATGCTGTTCTAGCTTTTCACGAGTAGCATCGATTGCTTGTTGCTGGATATCGAAACTATAGACATGACCAGTTTTTCCGATGTGTTCTGCTAGAAAAACCGTATCGTGGCCATTGCCCATCGTTGCATCTACGACGTGATCTCCTGGTTGCAAGATTTCTTGCAGTAATGTATGGCTGAAATACAAAGCAGTTTGCAACATCAGACACTCACCTTTTTCCGTACATCATATTTTCCTTGGAAGCTATCTCTGCGAAGAAGTTCTTCATCAATTGCATTCAAGACTTCCCATTTTTTCAAGCTCCACATTGGTCCAATCAAGGAATCCCACGGCGCATCCCCTGTCAAACGATGGATGATGATCTCTTTTGGTATCATTTCCAGCTGGTCGCAAATGACATTGACATAGTCAGGACGGCTCATTAATTGAAGTCGACCTTCATGATAGTCTCGCAACATTCTCGTTTTGCGCATCAGATGCATCAAATGGAGCTTGATTCCTTGGATATCGGAATCTAAAATAGTGCGTCTGACATTTTCTTTCATCATTTCTAAACTTTCGCCTGGTAATCCGTTGATCAAATGCGTACAAACACGGATATTATGTTTGCGTAATTTAGCCACGCCATCTAAATAAGTTTGATAATCATGTGCTCGGTTGATCAGTTTTGAAGTTTCTTCAAAAGTTGTTTGCAATCCAAGTTCTACCCATAAATACATCCGCTCGTTCAGTTCAGCAAGGTAATCAACTACTTCATCTGGCAGACAATCCGGTCGTGTACCGACTGATAATCCTACGACACCTGGTAAATTGACTACTTGCTCAAATCGTTCTTTGATTATTTCAACTGGCGCATGGGTGTTTGTAAAATTTTGGAAATAAACGATGTATTGTTGGACATGAGGCCATTTTTGATGCATCATGTCGATTTCTTTCTGGAATTGGATTGGAAGTGGATCTTCAGGTGCAACGATCATATCACCCGAACCAGATACACTGCAAAAAGTACAACCGCCATGGGCAACAGTCCCATCTCGATTCGGGCAGTCGAACCCTCCATCGATCGGCACCTTGAAAATTTTCCCGCCAAACTCATTTCGTAAAGCATAATTCCAAGAATGATATCTTTTATTTCCTTCTGAATAAGGAAAAGTCATTAAAAGTCCTTCTTTCTGTAAGAGTTACCTATTTGTTTTCTTTTTTCTCTATACACTGGATAAGTCAGGCACAGCCAAGAAAGACTGAGTAAGTAGCCGCCGATGATATCAGTAGGAAAATGAACACCCAGATAAATGCGGCTTATCCCGACACTTACTATAATAAACACCATCAGCAATTGAAGCAATGTACGTAAGGTTCTTTTTTGAACAAAAGCTGGCAGCAGAAATAGGAAAGAGCCGTAAAGAATCATACTGCCTGCTGCATGTCCACTAGGGAAACTGTAACTTGTTTCAACCACTAAGTGTGTCAATGAAGGGCGCTCTCGCATGAAAAATAGTTTGATCAACGGGTTGATGATTCCAGCAATTACAATAAATCCAGAAACGAACCAAACTGTTTCTGCCCTTTTTTTCTTATACCACATCCATAAAGCTGCACAAGCAAAGAAAATGATGACGGTAAGAGGATTACCGAATTTAGTCATAAAGAGTTGGTAGCTGTTCAGATCAGGATAAGAAGCTCTGACAATGTCTGTAAACCACTGATCGAAACCAGAAAGCCACGACAGATGAAACTTTACGATCCAGCCCAAAATAAAAAACAGGACAAGAAAGAAGCTGCCAGTCACTTGAAATGATGTTTTGTATTTCATACAATTCCTCCTTTGAAGCAATGACTTATTATAGCATTTTTGGTCCAGCGAAAAAAACGGTAAAGAGATAAAACCAATGTATAATCCCTCTTTGAATAACTAATATTCTTATGAAAAAAATAACTGTAATCGGAAAGACATTTTTTGGTAATACAAATGAAATGTTAGGGAAATAAAATCAGTGTTTTTCGAAATCCTTGTAAATAAGAACATAGACGTAGGAAGAACTTGAAAATGAACAGAAGTTGTTCATTACGGTAAATTACAATATGATTACAAAAAACAACAAAGCTCTTAAATAACTTTTAATAAATATTAAGAGAAGTTATAATTATTAATAATAGATAAATTGAAGTTGGAGGATAGAAGATGGAAAACATTGCAAGAAAAGAACGGAGACGTTTAGAACAGACCAAACGTTTTCGAAAAGCAAAACGAGGGGCAGCAATCGTGGGAACTGCGATGGTAGGCTGTTCTGTCGCTGCTCCATTAGTACAGCCGGTTCCTGTTCAAGCGGATGAAACACCTGTTCAGTTCGGCGCAAGAATCAATACAGCGGCATTTATCACAGAAATTGCTACTTATGCGCAGCCAATTGCTCAAGCCAACGATTTGTATGCATCAGTGATGATCGCACAAGCAGTTGTAGAAAGCGGTTGGGGCAGTAGTGCGTTATCGCAAGCACCTTATTATAATCTTTTTGGGATAAAAGGCAGCTATCAAGGACAAACTGTCTACATGGATACGCTTGAATTTTTAAATAATCAATGGGTAAATAAAAAGGAGCCTTTCCGACAATATCCTTCTTTTGCTGAATCGTTCAATGACAATGCCTATGTACTTAGAAATACTTCATTTGGCAACGGTTATTACTATGCCGGTACTTGGAAGAGCAACACGAGATCCTATACAGATGCGACAGCTTGTTTGACAGGTCGTTATGCGACTGACCCTGGTTATGCAAGCAAATTAAATAATATCATCACGACTTACGGATTGACCCAATATGATACACCAGCTAGTGGAAACGCGGGCGGTGGAGCTACTACAGGTGGGAATAATACTGGAAGTACAGGTAGTACTAGCGGTTCAAACAATTCTGGTAATACAAACTCAGGTTCAGCAACTTCGACCACTTATACTGTTCAATCTGGCGATTCTGTTTGGGGAATCTCCAATAAATTCGGTATTACAATGGATCAATTGATTCAATGGAACAATATCCAAAACAATTTCATTTATCCAGGACAAAAACTAACGATCAAGGGTAGCCAAGAAAATGGCTCTTCGACGAATAATTCTGGTAACAATACCAATTCTTCAGGAAATGCTGGTACATCAAACGGAGGACAAACAACTGGGGCGAAATACACTGTTCAATCTGGCGATTCTGTTTGGAAGATCTCAAACGATCACGGAATTACGATGGCTCAATTGATTGAATGGAACAATATCAAGAATAATTTTGTTTATCCAGGACAACAGCTGATCGTATCAAATGGCGGTTCCTCTAATACTGGAGCAAATACTGGCAACACAAGTGGTTCAAATTCGTCTAATTCAAGTTCTTCTAATACGGCTTCAGGAACGAAATACACAGTGAAAGCCGGAGACTCTGTTTGGAGTGTCTCCAACAAATATGGAATTACGATGGCTCAACTGATCCAATGGAACAACATCCAAAATAACTTTATTTATCCAGGACAACAACTGACTGTTTCAAACAGTGGGTCAACAAACAGCGCATCAAGTAATACAGGTTCGTCAGCCAATACAAATAACAGCAGCTCAGCTAATACTGGCAGCAGTTCGTCTCAAGGCACTTATACAGTCAAGGCGGGTGAATCTGTTTGGAGCGTAGCGAATAAAAACGGCATCACGATGAATCAGCTGATCGAATGGAATAATATCAAAAACAACTTTATTTACCCAGGACAGCAATTGATCGTTAAAGGCGGCAATTCAGTAAATACCCATACAGGTTCAACTACTTCGGCAGCGAAACCAAATACACCGAATACGTCTGCTACAACAAGTACATCATCCTCTGGTAATACGATGTATACCGTGAAAGCAGGCGAGTCAGTTTGGAGCGTAGCGAACAAACATCATATCACGATGGATCAGTTGATCGAATGGAATAATATCAAAAATAATTTCATCTATCCTGGACAACAAGTGATCGTGAAGAAAGGTTCGTCTCAAACAACAAACCAACAAGCACCTGCAGGTTCGAAAACCTATACTGTGAAATCTGGAGAATCTGTTTGGGGTGTTGCTGACAGCCATGGTATTACAATGGCTCAACTAATCGAATGGAACAATATCAAAAACAACTTTATTTATCCAGGTCAAACATTGATTGTAGCTAAATAAAATAGCTGTTCAAAGAAATAACGATTGAATTCCACAAAAATATTTGTTACTATAAGGCTACTTAAATATGACAACACTTGAAAAGGAAGTAGTAAAAAGACTGAAGTTTCAGAGAGCACATGGTTGGTGAGAATGTGCACGGATGCTTTTGAACTCGCCTTTGAGTTGCCCTTGCTGAATATTCGAGTAAGCAAGTGGCGGTGACGGCCGTTACAACGTTCGAGGCCTTTTCATTAAGGTAAAAATAGGTGGTACCGCGTAGATTACGTCCTATAAAAAGAGCAATCTTTTTATAGGATTTTTTTATTTCTTTTGTGAAGTTTGAGAAAACAAAGTAAAAGAAAACAAAAAGAAACAGATTCTGCCGGTTTTTTTCGCTATAATAGAAACAAGCGTTTTTAATAGAACAGGAGGACAGAAAATGAGTTACAATCATAAAGAAATAGAGAAAAAATGGCAAAAATACTGGGCAAAAACGAATACCTTCAACACCCATGATGATCCTGAAAAACCAAAATTTTATGCACTAGATATGTTTCCCTATCCATCCGGACAAGGGCTCCATGTAGGGCATCCTGAAGGGTATACGGCAACGGATATCCTTTCCCGTGTGAAAAGAAGTCAAGGATACAACGTACTGCATCCAATGGGGTGGGATGCATTCGGTCTACCTGCTGAGCAATATGCGTTAGATACAGGAAACGATCCGGCTGAATTTACCCAAAAAAATATCGAAACATTCCGACGCCAAATCAATTCTTTAGGATTTAGTTATGACTGGAATCGCGAAGTGAATACAACTGATCCAGAGTATTACAAATGGACACAATGGATCTTTACGAAGCTTTATGAAAAAGGCCTGGCTTATGAAGCAGAAGTAGCGGTAAACTGGGTACCTGAATTAGGAACAGTTATTTCAAATGAAGAAGTGATCGATGGAAAAAGTGAACGTGGTGGCTATGACGTAGTCAGAAAACCAATGCGCCAATGGATGCTGAAAATCACTGCTTATGCCGATCGCTTATTGGATGATCTAGAACTAGTTGACTGGCCAGAAAGCATCAAGGAAATGCAAAGAAATTGGATCGGGCGTTCAGTGGGAGCAAATATTGAATTTAAAGTGGCTGGTACGGATAAATCCTATACCGTGTTTACGACACGACCAGATACTTTATTCGGTGCAACTTACTCGGTTCTTGCACCTGAACTAGATCTTGTTAGAGAAATTACGACTCCTGAACAAAAAGCTGCTGTAGAAGCTTATATCGAAGAGACAGCGAAAAAATCAGATCTGAAGAGAACAGATCTTGCAAAAGAAAAAACAGGAGTATTTACTGGTGCTTACGCAATCAATCCAGTCAATGGCAAAGAAATCCCAATCTGGATCGCTGATTATGTATTAGCTTCTTACGGCACAGGAGCAATCATGGCTGTTCCAGCACATGATGAACGTGACTTTGAATTCGCTCAAACTTTCGGACTAGAGATTCTTCCAGTTATCGAAGGTGGAGATGTTCAAAAAGCTGCTTACACAGAAGATGGTATACACATCAACTCTGAATTTTTAGACGATATGAACAAACAAGAAGCAATCGACAAAATGAATGAATGGCTAGAAGAAAATGGCGTAGGGAAAAAAGAAGTCAGCTATCGCTTACGTGACTGGCTATTCTCCCGTCAACGTTACTGGGGTGAACCAATCCCAATCATCCACTGGGAAGACGGAACAGTCACAGCTGTCCCAGAAGAAGAGCTACCATTACGTTTGCCTAAGACAAAAAATATCAAGCCAAGCGGTACTGGAGAATCTCCATTAGCAAATATTGAGGAGTGGGTCAATGTCGTTGATCCTGTAACAGGTAAAAAAGGCCGTCGCGAAACGAATACAATGCCACAATGGGCAGGAAGCTCATGGTATTACCTGCGTTATATCGACCCTCATAACAAAAAAGAACTAGCAGATTATGAAAAGTTGAAGCGCTGGCTACCAGTTGACATCTACATTGGTGGAGCAGAACATGCGGTACTTCATTTACTATATGCACGATTCTGGCATAAATTCTTATACGATATCGGTGTTGTTCCTACAAAAGAACCATTCCAAAAACTGTACAATCAAGGAATGATCTTAGGCGAAAACAACGAAAAAATGTCAAAATCTCGCGGTAATGTAGTCAATCCTGATGATGTGGTTGAAACTTACGGTGCAGATACACTGCGCATGTACGAAATGTTCATGGGACCATTAGACGCTTCGATTGCTTGGAGCGAAAATGGCTTAGAAGGAAGCCGTAAATTCTTGGATCGTGTATGGCGTTTGATCGTTGATGAAAACAATAAAATGCGTGATCGTATCACTACATTGAATGACGGCAAACTTGATAAAGTGTACCATCAAACAGTGAAAAAAGTGACAGAAGACTATGAAAATCTTCATTTCAATACAGCAATCTCCCAATTGATGGTCTTTATCAATGAAGCCTATAAAGTGGACGCTCTGCCTTATGAATATATCGAAGGATTTGTTCAACTACTCGCACCGATTGCTCCTCACATGGGTGAAGAACTATGGGCAATCCTTGGAAATGATGGTGGTATTTCTTACGCACCATGGCCAACATACGACGAAGCAGCACTTGTGGAAGACGAAGTAGAAGTTGTTTTCCAAGTAAACGGTAAAGTTCGTGCGAAAAGCAATGTTCCCCGAGACTTAGGGAAAGATGAGCTAGAAAAAGTAGCATTAGCCAATGAAACAGTGCAAGAATATATCGAAGGCAAAACAGTCAGAAAAATTATTGTGGTACCAAACAAGTTAGTCAATATCGTTGCTAATTAAATAACCTGATAAAAGCAGTTGGCAGAATCTCTGTCAGCTGTTTTTTTGTAAAAAAACATGAATAGGGAAAATAGTTGACAAGAAAATAACAACGTCATATGATGTTCCATAGTATTTACAACCTGTCATAGTTGACTGTGAAAAATATAGAAATAAAAGTAAAAGAAAGGACGACAACAGGTGGGTTTTTATCAGTCTCTGCAACTAGATCCGTTTATTTTAAAACAAAAAATACGAGAAGCAACTTCTAGAAAAGAAAAGCGCATGTATATTTGTTCATTGTTTTTACGATCATTATTTATCGTATTATTTGCCATTTGTTTTATTATTTTCATTACAACATTGTTTGAATCGACGCATAAACCATACGCTGTGGTTTTATTCTGTATGTTGATGAGTATTCGTTTTGTTGATTTTGGTTATAAGATTTCTCATTCGATCATTAGTTTAGCCATCGTTATGCTCTCACTATTAACAGCGCCTTATGTCCAACTGATCAAATGGTCAGGTATGGGCGTGTTGATTCATTTTATTTTACTAAGTAGCATATTACTGGCAACTGCTAGTGACCCTAAAATGGGAAATGCTTCTTTGTACGGTTTTTCTTATCTTTTTATTGTTTATTCGTTACCTAAAGATTTGTTGAACAAGGATTTCTTTACACAAACAGGTAGCTTATTGTTTTTATTTTTTTGTTGGTTTTCAGTTATCCTTTATAGAAAACATCGAGAAAAGAACAGAGGCAAAAGCTTATTCAGAAAGAATTTTTTGAAAGATATTTATTCGCAACAAAAAATTTGGATGCTCAGCTATGCGTTTGGTATCAGTCTTTTGATTGTCGCAGGAGAATATGTCCCTTTTCAACGATTGATGTGGGCAGGGTTTGCATTTTCTTCTATTGTATCTAGCTATGGATTGATGTCGATTGGTTTTAAAGAACGAGCAGTAGACAGAATTATCGGCTCATTGATCGGATGTGCTTTATTTATTGGTATCAGCCAATTTATTCCGTTTGTGTGGGTCGGTATATTGGGTGGACTAGCTTTAGGTATTTGTTCTACCTATAGATATAAAACAATTTTTAATTGCTTTGGTGCTTTGACAATCGCTGCAAGCTTATTTGGTGTTCCAGGAGCAGTAACGATCCGCATTTTTGAGAATATACTTGGGGTATGTTTAGGAATCATGTATATTGGGGTGACTGAGATACTTATCCGCAAAATAAGAGAAAAACACGGTTTGAATCATTAGATGAGATCGAATAAAAAAATAAGGAAAAAGTGAAGATACACATGGATGAAAAATTGCTATCACTCCATGTGTATCTTTTTTACGGTAAATCAGTGAAATGCTCTACGTTCATTATTCAAGAGATGATACACATTTTTTCCGTAATGCTACGGAAATATATATTTTGAATAGAAAACGCTTACAAGTTATGCTTGGTTTATAAAAATAAAAGGAGTGATTGATTTATGAAAAAAGCATTGATTATTTGTGCAGCAGGAATGTCATCATCGATGATGGCCTCAAAGACAACGGATTTCTTTAAGCAAAAAGGAGAAGAGATACTCGTAGATGCAGTTTCAGCTACAGAAGGCGATAATATGATTAAGAATAGTGATTTTGATTTATTTCTGATCAGCCCGCAAACGACGATGTTTTTGGATAAATTCAAAAAATTAGGAGAATCTGTTGGAAAGCCTGTTGTTAGTATCCCTTTCCAAGCGTATGTCCCAATCCCTACAGGCATCCAGAAGTTAGCAGAGGTGATCGAAGAGAACATATGATGGAATAGGAGTGGATGATAATGAAACAGAAGGAAAAATTGCTGTTGAGATATTTGATTGATCACAGGAAGGAGTATGTCACCAGTCAACGTTTAGCTTCTGAATTGTTATTATCTGATCGGACAATCCGTAATTACTTGCAGCGGATCAAAGAGTTAGTAGAAGAAAACGGAGGTAAGATCATTGCTAAACCAGGTTATGGTTACCAACTGCATATTTTACAAAGACTGACATTTGATCTGTTTTTGAGTCGGCAAGAAATAGTACCGGGATATGCTAGAGAGCCTCAAGGATTTTATGAGTCGGAAGACCGACAAAAGTATATATTGAACCAACTGCTTTTGGAAGATGCCATTCTTTTTATGGATGATTTGGCAGAAGAGCTTTATATCAGTCGTTCTAGTTTGACAAAGGACATGCAAGAAATCAAAGAGCGGTTGATTTCTTATTCACTAAAAATTGTTTCTAAGCATGGTCAAGGGATATGGATCGAAGGGGAAGAAAGAAATCGACGGCATTTTATCATGGATACTTTTTTCGGGAACCATTATGGGAATTCATTGAAAGAATATTTAGGACAAAGTCGCTTTTTCACAGACATCAGTTTTGAAGAGCTAGTAATCATCATTCTCGATGAAACAAGAGAAGCTAAGTTAAAAGTTTCTGATTTTATCATACAGAATTTGTCCTTACACTTGGCTTTGGGAATCAAACGTCTACGAGAAGGGTTTGAAATCAAGGAACTAGGTATCGAACAAGAAGTTTCTGATCGAGTAGAGTATCAAGTGGCGCAACGCATTGTTCAACGTATTGAGGTAATCGCAGATGTATCGTTTCCCCAAGAAGAAATTGCTTATTTGACTTTACACCTTATGGCTAAGTCAAATCATAGAGAAAATAAAAATGATCAGGAACTATCAAGGGAAGTAGCGAAAGTTTTGAAACGATTGTCTCAGGAATTTCGTTTTTCATTAATAGAGGATCACCAGCTTTTCAATGGTCTACTCGATCATTTGTCACCAATGATGATTCGATTGAGCCGAGGCATTCGCATTGAGAACCCTCTGACTGAAGAGATAAAGGAAGAAAATCCCAAAGTTTTTGAAGCAGTAAAAACGCATTTCAGCAACATGCCGGCTTTGAAAAACTATACCATCAATGAAGATGAATGGGCCTATTTGGCTTTGCATCTCATGGCGGCATTGGAAAAAGAAAGAGCTACGCATAAATTGCATGCGTTAATCATCTGCGCAACAGGTTATGGCAGTGCCCAATTATTAAAGAATCGTGTAGTCAGTGAATTTGGAAAAAATATTACAGTGGTAAATGTAAAAGGCTATTATGAGATCAATGAAACAACTTTAAAAGGAATCGACTTGATTATTTCTTCTATTGATCTTTCGACAATGTTTTTTAAAATTCCAGTTTTACATGTCAGTATTTTTTTGAATGAAGATGATGTTCATAAAATAAGAAAGGTAATTGGTGAATCTATACCTTATCATTCCTCAGATCAACCGATACCAGTATTTTCTCTACAGCAAAAAAAACAGATTTACACCGGACAGCTGTCTGAAAAGTTTTTCAAGACTTATACGTACGAACCGAAAAAAGAAGAAGTTCTTCATGATTTGTTGCAAAAGCTGAGCATAAATGAAGAAGAAGGATATATAAGAGAAATGCGAAAGCAGATCCAGCAACGTGAAAGTATGGGACAAATCATATTCAGTGATACAGTGGCAGTCCCACATCCCGCTGTTCCAGTTGGAATCGAAACAAAGATAGCCGTTGCTTTGATTCCTTCAGGGATGCAATGGAATCAGTATCAAGGAATCCATTTTGTTTTTCTAGTTTCGCCTTCTTATATCGAAAATGAAGGAATTACGGTCGTGACCAAAGCAATCGTTAGGTTAGTTGACCAGCTAAACGTGCAACAGGAAATCTTAGCTGAACCTATTTTTGAGAATTTCAGCAGTAAATTTATCAAACTGATCGAATAAGGAGGAAAACAGATGGCTGAAAAAATAAACAGTGAAACGCTACAAGTGACGTCTTTTGATATCATTTTTCATAGCGGAAATGCACGAACACTGATACATGAAGCATTTCGCTCGATGCGTAAGGAGATGTTTGAAGAAGTAGAAGAGAAGTTGCGACAAGCAAATGAAGAGATTCTTCATGCGCATCAATCACAAACTCAACTTCTGAAAGAATATGCTAGTGGGACAAAAATAGAAATGGAAATTATCATGGTCCATGCACAAGATCATCTGATGACGACGATGACATTATTGGAAGTTGCACAGGAAATGAATTATTTGTATCAAAAAAATAAATAGAAAGGAAGATTTATTGTGCAGGATACAGTAAAAAGGAAAATCGAATTAGAAAAAAAGCAACTTAGTTTGAAAAACATGTATTTCAATCGTTATCTGTTCGTACGCTATCTGACTGCCTTTTTCTTTTTCATGAACATGCAATGGATGATTCTGCTTCTATCAGCTAAAAGTTTAGGAAGCAGTTTACCAATGGTTCTACTTTTAGCTATTTTGCCTGCAGTAGGAGAACAAGTAAAGCTTTATCGAAAGCACCAAACGAATGTTCCATGGACAAAGCGGTATTTTTTGTTTCAGGGTGTCTGCAATATATTATTGATTCCAGTGTTGTTCACCTCAGGATTTACACTCTTGTATCCTTTTATGGCAATTAACAATAGAGGACAGCTATTTGTTTTCATTCTTATTGTAAGCGGTATTTTTGTCAGTGTATTTATCCAGTATCGTTTAAAGAAAATTTCGCTCAATCAAGATCAGCAGTATATCCGTATAAAACAATATGAAAAAGCGTTGTATTTAGGAAAGGAGAATAATTAATGTTTGATTTTTTGCAGAAATACCTGATGGGACCTATGGGGAAAATTGCGCAACTTAAAATCGTTCGGGCTGTTATGGCAGCGGGGATGGCTTCTATTCCTTTCACGATCGTAGGTTCGATGTTTTTGGTTTTGAATATTTTGCCATTACCGTTCCCATTTTTAGAAGGATTTTTTAATGCAACTTTTTTCAAAGTTAGTGACTTGTACATGATCGTCAATACAATGACGATGGGTATTTTATCTATTTACTTTGCCATTGTGTTTGCTTATGAATTAACGTCAATTGAACGAGATGAACAAAAGTTGAATGTTAATTCGCTCACGGGGGCATTACTATCTGTTTTTGCATTCTTTATGTGTATCCCTGAGTTGATCATGACCGATGGTAAAATCAGCTTGATTGCTTCTATCAATGAGACAGAAACTGTAGTAAATGGGATACGGATGGGCTCTTTTGTCGAACGTTTAGGAACTTCAGGAATCTTTACAGCTATTATTATGTCGATTATTGCGGTCGAATTGTATTGTATGTGTGTCAAGAGAAATTGGGTCATAAAAATGCCAGATGTTGTTCCGCCAGGAGTTTCTCGTTCTTTCACCGCTCTGATCCCAACATTTGTCATTGCGTTTGTGGTGATGATCATCAATGGATTATTAGTTGCACTAGGAACGGATATCTTCAAAATGATTGCTATCCCATTTGGGTTTGTTACGCAGCTGACGAATACGTGGCTTGGTGTCATGGTGATTTATTTCTTGATCCATGCATTGTGGATCGTAGGTATCCATGGAGCGAATATCATCACTTCTTTCTTGACCCCAATCGTATTAGCTAATATGGCAGCTAACGCACAAGGCGCAAATTATCCGTTGGCAGGAGAATTCAACAATTCTTATGTAACCGTTGGTGGATCAGGCGCGACCTTAGGATTGATCATCTTTATTGCATTCCTCGCGAAATCGGATCAGCTGAAAGTGTTAGGAAAAGCCTCTCTTGTACCAGGACTATTCAATATCAACGAACCAATTATTTTCGGGATGCCAATCGTCTACAATCCCTATTTAGCGGTTCCGTTTTTCTTAGCACCGATGGCTTCTGCTACACTCGCTTATTTTGCCATTCGGCTGGAAATCGTTAAACCGATGCTTGCACAGATGCCGTGGCCTTCGCCAGTTGGGATTGGCGCATTTGTCGGCAGTGGGGGTGATTGGAAAGCGGCTGTGCTAGCTGTCTTTTGTGCAATCATCGCATTCATTATCTGGTTCCCATTTATTAAATTCTATGATAATAAATTATTGAATGAAGAAAGAGAAAAGGCAGCAGAATTAGCTAGTGAAAAGTCAGCTAACTGATTTCTAAGAAAATAGAGCGTGGGACAAAAGTAAAGAACACTTTTGTCTCACGCTCTAAACACGTATAAACGGCGGAAGCAGAAGCAACTCCTTCGGAAATAAGCTGAAATTCACAAAGATTTGAAAAGCAATTTTCGTGAATTACCTCTTATTTCTTGGAGTTAAACACTTCTGTCCCAGCCTCTATTTATTATAGTCAATATGATTCGAACTAAGTATCAAGGCAGAATACCGAGCGACTGAAGCAAACCTAGACATGTGAATATCAGATAAACGACTAGAAAAAATAGAGCAACCCTTCCGCCTAAGCGCGCGAAAAACTTAGTCTGATGCTTCCGACTCATCAAGTAAGAAAAAAGTAGCAGTAACCATCCAACAATCGATGCATCAACTGGCAAATGTAGATTTCTAAAAATAACATCCCCCATTTTGCCGCTTTGCAAATCCAAAGTTAGAAAAATGACAGAAAAAAGAGAAAGAAAAAAGATACTGTTTGCTAAGTTGAAAATTTTTTTCATAATAACCACCTTTATATTATTGAAAAGACAGGAATAATAAACTAAAAGCAACGATAGAAGAGCCAATAATCAAAAGAATTAAAGCGCTATCTTTAAGAGGCGTGATAAAGAAACAATAAAAATTATTGTAGTTCCGGCAACTTTTCTTGATAATTCCATAGACGGGACGCTATGAAAAGTTTTCTTTTCATGGCGTCCCGTCTACTAGAATATAAATAACATTACTCTTCAATCAACCGCTTCACGATTGCATAATCCCCTTCATAAGGTTCATCTACACCATTGATTTTTTGATAGGGATCAACCCCTTTTCCCGCAATGACGACTGAATCTTGCGAAGTACTTTCTGCTAAAGCACGCCGAATCGCTTCAGGACGGTCCATTTCATAATGAACGATCAATTCTGGATTAGTAATTGCTTCATTGATTTCTTCCGCGATTTTTTGCGGATCTTCAAATGCCGGGTCATCTGCCGTTAAAAAGGCGACGTCAGCTGTTTCTGATAGCACTTTTCCAAAATCATGTCGACGGGAGATTGCTTTGTTCCCTGGGCTGCCTAATACAACAATTACACGACCGTCTGGATGTTCATTTTTGGCAAATTCCAGCAATGTTTTCAAACTTAGATAATTATGTGCGTAGTCCACATAGACATGCGCCCCATTTGATTGGATCAATTGATCCATTCGGCCTGGTACACGAGCTTCTTTTAATCCGGCTTGTGCATCTTGACTGGAGGCACCTGTTAGTGCTGCGGCAATGATCGCACTGGCTGCATTTTCTTGATTGAATCCTCCGGCCAGCAAAATATCATAAGCGGTATCGCAGATAGCTAAGTGATCTTGACGAGAAGATAAAGTAAACCCGTGGGTACCTTTGTCTGAATGGATCACTTGATAATTGCTTTTTTCCGAACGACCATAAGTGATCGTTGGGATCTGGAATAGATCGGCGGTTTCTTTAAGCAAATCAAAATAGTCACTTTCGTGATTCAAAACAACTGTTTTTGAGTTTAAGATCAATTGACGCTTGCAATAGAAATAGTCATCAAATGTCGGATGTTCGATCGGACTGATATGGTCAGGCGAGATATTCAAGAAGATTCCTACATCTAAAGTCAACCCGTACACACGTTGTGTTTTGTAAGCTTGGGAAGAAACTTCCATCACTAGATGAGTCATACCATTTTCAACTGCTTCTGCCATCATACGATATAAATCTAATGACTCAGGCGTCGTTAAATGGGATTTGAAATACGTTTTGCCATCTAGCGTTGTATTCATCGTAGAAAGCAATGCAGTTTTTTTATTCGTTGTGTGATCCAAGATTGCTTTAGTAAAATACGCAGCAGTTGTTTTACCTTTTGTTCCAGTGAATCCAATCACTTTCAATTTATTTTGTGGATAGTCGTAAAAGGCCATAGCAAGAAGTGCCATTGCTTTACGGATATCCGTCACAATGATGCCTACTGCTGAATTTTCATATGGCTGCTCTGATACATAATATTGGATACCTTGTTCGATCGCTGAATCCAAATATTCTTCTTTGAAATTCATTCCTTTACAGAAAAACAGAGTAGAAGCATCAGCTTTTCTTGAATCATAACTTAACTGAAGAAATTCAGCTTTTTCTGGTACATCAAGATGCCAGCCTTTTATTGAAACAAATTCTTTTAATAGATGTTCTTTTAATAGTAAATGACGGATGTCTTCTAAAGAGAAGCTCATTGATTGATCCCTCGCTTCATTCAATTTCTTGATTTATTATAGCACACTCTTTTCAATATATCGTTTGATTCCGCTGTGACAAAATCCAGCTTTATTCAAATTTTCTTGACACAGGGGACAAGCGGATGAGTATTTTCATAAACAATGAACTGACTGTAATAGATAGGAGAACGAACAGTGTCTCCAACCATCCAAATACATAATAATTCAAAAAGATGATAAGGCTATTCGTAAGTAACAGTCCTTGCGGCATTGGAAGCCGAAAAAATTTGTGAAAAATAATTGGCGGTATCGTTATCCCGCCATTTGAGGCTCCGACGGTGTACAATGTGTAAACGCCAAGACTGAACAAAAGACTTCCTGAAATCAGTGAGAAGAAATGAGAGGAGAGCATTTCCACTTTTGGAACGATTTCTAAAACAACAGGAAAAAGCAGACTTCCCGCTACAGTTTTAAAAAATATTGATTTTCCTAATAGAACAGCGGCTAGAAGCAGCATCATAAGATTGATGCTCCAAACAGTAACTGAGCGTTGGATAGAAAAGGCCGTTTCAACTAAATGTCCGATTGCGCCCACTCCGGCGGAAGCTATATCATGAGGGAGCAAGAACCAATTCAATCCAACTGTGATAAAGAAAAGACCTAAAAATATAACGGGTAGTTTTTTTATTTCTTGTGTCATTGATATCTCCTATAAATGTTAGCCATAAAAGGCTGTATATTTCTTTACTTTACCAAAAAAACGAAACCGAATTCAAAAAAACAATCGTTCTTATAAAAGTTATATAAAATCGATTGCCAGTTTCTGTTTTACCAATTAAAATGATAGTAATGTTTTGTAGAAAGTTGGAATCTGACCGATGGATAATCAAAGAAAACCAGCATTAGATCAATTATCACCGCAAGAAAAAATGGCACGAGGCTCTGCTTGGATGACCGCCAGTAATATCATTTCAAGGTTGCTAGGAGCTGTCTATATCATTCCTTGGTATGCTTGGATGGGCGAAAATGCTAAGGCTGCCAATGGATTATTCAATATGGGGTACAATATATATGCATTGTTTCTACTGATCTCTACAGCAGGAATACCCGCGGCGATCGCAAAACAAACCGCGCGATATAATTCGTTGAATGAATATGGCACTTCACGACGATTATTCATCCGGGCATTACAGATGATGGGCGGGTTAGGTCTGTTATTCGCTTTGTTCATGTACATCGCCTCTCCTTGGCTAGCTCATGCTTCTGGTGGCGGAGAAGAACTGATTCCAACGATGCGCTCTTTGAGTATCGCTGTATTGGTTTTTCCTTGTATGAGTGTGATACGAGGGTATTTTCAAGGGAACCAAGAGATGATGCCTTATGCGCTGTCGCAGATCGTTGAACAAGTGGCACGTATTTTTTATATGCTGTTGGCTACATTTATCATCATGAAAGTCATGAATGGCGATTATGTGACGGCGGTCACGCAATCAACTTTCGCGGCATTTATCGGTATGCTAGCAAGTATCCTTGTCCTTTTGTATTTTTTGAAGAAACATCAAGCGTATACATCTGCATTTATCCACTACAGCGAAAACAAAGTAAATATTGCAACGAAGGAATTGTTGTTAGATACCATTAAAGAAGCAATACCGTTTATTATCGTTGGTTCAGGGGTAACAATCTTCAAATTAGTCGATCAATTCACTTTTATGAAGGTCATGTCTGCATCCACTGAATATTCCAATGCACAGTTGCTAGATCTTTTTTCGATTTTTAGTGCCAATCCAGATAAATTGACAATGGTAGTTATCGCATTGGCAACATCGATCGCGTCTACCGGGTTACCGTTGATTACAGAAGCTGTTACGTTGAAAGATCGAGTAGGACTGGCAAAATTGACGAGCGGAAATTTACAACTGTTTTCATTTTTTATGTTTCCAGCGACATTTGGTGTCATGTTACTTGCCTATCCGCTAAACACATTATTTTATACACCAGATTCTCTAGGAAGCAATGTACTGATCCAAGCAAGTTTTGTAGGACTCTTCTTAGGGTTATATATGCTAGTTTCCAACATGCTGCAAGGAATGTTTGAAAACAGGGCGGCAATCAGTTATTTGGTTGTTGGGTTTCTGGTGAAACTACTTCTTCAATATCCAGCCATTCGTTTATTTGAAGTGTATGGCCCTTTATTAGCGACAATGCTCGGGTTTGCTGTGTCTTGTACCTTGATCTTAAAGAGGATCCATGAAGTAGCTCGCTTTAAACCAAGTTTTGTCTGGCGTAGGACATTACTGATCTTTATTCTTACCTTGATTATGCTTTTTGCTTCGTGGATCACAAAGATGATTTTTGGGACTTTCTTAAATGAAGATAGCAAATTCCAGTCTCTATTATTGATTCTTGCAGTAGCAGGTATAGGGGCATTGGTGTACGGTTATTTAGCTTTGAAAATCCGTTTGGCAGAAAGACTACTAGGACCAGGAATAGCGCGTTTACGACACAAATTAAAAATAAAATAAGTGAATGGGAAGAGCAGAATCAATGCTCTTTTGAAATGGGGGAAACGCATGCGTTTAGATAAATTTTTAGCAGATATGGGACTTGGTAGCCGCAAAGAAGTCAAAGGATTGATCAAAAAAGGAACGATTGAAGTCAATGGACAAGTGGTCAAAAGCGATAAAGCGCAAGTAAACGAGTTTGAAGATACGGTTACTTATTTAGGAGAAATCATTGCGTATCAAAAAGATTTTTATTATATTTTGCATAAACCTGCAGGAGTCATTTCTGCTACTCAGGATAATCATGATCAAACCGTAATCGATTTGTTGGAAGATCAAGATTATCGGGAAGATCTTTTTCCAGTTGGCCGATTGGATAAAGACACGGAAGGCCTCCTGATTTTA
Source organism: Enterococcus sp. HMSC076E04 (assembly GCF_001814285.1). Classification (NCBI taxonomy): domain Bacteria; kingdom Bacillati; phylum Bacillota; class Bacilli; order Lactobacillales; family Enterococcaceae; genus Enterococcus; species Enterococcus sp. HMSC076E04. Next base: position 27,369 of record NZ_KV815600.1, read on the forward strand.
ACGAATGATGGGGTATTTGCCCATCAGTTATTATCACCAAAAAAACACGTGGAGAAAGAATATCTAGCTGAGGTTAGCGGTATAATGACAGAAGAAGATATCCGTTTATTTGCAGAAGGACTGATTATTGATGGCGATGAGCAGACATTGCCGGCAAAACTCCAAATTGATCAAGTAGATCAAGAGTCAGAAACTTCAATTATCCGTCTGATTTTGCATGAAGGGAAGTTTCACCAAGTCAAGCGAATGGTCAAAGCAGTAGGAAAAGAAGTCTTATATTTAAAAAGAATCCGTATGGGGAATTTTTGTCTTCCTAAAGATTTGAATAGAGGGCAGTATCGCCCCATGACCAAAGAAGAGCTAGAACAAGTGAGAGAAAAATAATTGAATGGACAGCTAAAAGAATAAGTAGCGTAGTTGTAGCGACATCTGAAAAGCAGACTTATCCGTCTGACTTTGGATGGCTTTTTTGTGAAATTTCGGCTTATTTCCGTAGAAGCTACTTCTGGAACACCGTTTGTTCGGAATAAGGGACTGTGACAAGACTTTTGTCACAGTCCCCATTGCTCGTTGTGACTCGGAGTTAGATAGCAAGGTCACGATCTGTCTAATACTCAGGACAAAACGCTGATTTCACAACCTCTGATAAACGGTGTTCTCCTGCCAACTCTTCGGTCACAAGTTATAATATTCATAAAATATAAGGAGCTATTTTTTGAAATTACTCCTTGTGACTCAGAGTTAAACGGCAGGCTCAC
>NZ_KV815600.1:28226-35978 GCF_001814285.1 Enterococcus sp. HMSC076E04
TTTTGGTTTGGCTGTTCTTATTGCTTGATGCAAGGCAGCTTTTTCACAATCTCTGATAAACGGTGTTCAATCAGCTGACCCTCGGTATTAGCTCAAAAAACGGCAAAATATGAGAAACTATTTTTCCGTTTTTTTCTCTAATACTCAGGACAAAACGCTGATTTCACAACCCCTCCTATACTTTGTTTCATTTTCCCTATACTTTGTTTATTTATTCTCATTATTGAAAGCGCTATAATAACGTTGCGAATGAATCGAAAGGGGTTTTTAGATGAAAAAACGAAAGGGGTTCAATCATTTTTTTATGAATCTATGGCGTTATAAAGCACTTGTCCTGATGGCTGTACCGGGTATGCTTTGGATGATTTTTTTCTTTTACATACCTGTAATGGCGAATGTCGTAGCATTCAAAAATTTTCATATTTCAGCAGATGGGTTCTTGGCTAGCCTGAGGGAAAGTCCTTGGGTGGGTTGGGAAAATTTCAAATTTTTATTTTCTTCGGACCAAGCATTTCTCATCACTAAAAATACAATTTTATATAATGTGACATTTATCCTTTTAAATCTGCTCATTTCAGTCGTATTTGCAGTCATTATGAGCGAGTTGAGAAATAAACGACTTGTTAAAGTTTATCAAACGATGTCGTTGCTCCCTTATTTTCTATCTTGGGTCATTATCAGTTACTTCGTTTACGCCTTTTTAAGTCCCGACAAAGGAATATTCAACCAGTGGATTACTGGACACGGAGGAGAAGCTGTCAATTGGTATAATGAACCGAAATATTGGCCATTTATCTTAGTATTCATCGGTACATGGAAAGGGATTGGTTATAACAGCATCATTTACTTTGCATCTGTTATGGGAATCGATCCGACTTATTATGAAGCTGCTATGGTTGATGGAGCTAGCAAATGGCAGCAAATCAAACATGTGACGATACCACAACTGATTCCATTGATGACGATTTTAACGATTTTAGCCGTAGGAAACATTTTTCGAGCTGATTTTGGCCTGTTTTATAACATTCCTAGGAATTCCGGTGCATTGTACGATGTGACTCAAGTTTTGGATACGTATATCTACAATGGGCTGACATCCACAGGAGATTTTGGTATGACGGCTGCTGCAGGCCTTTATCAATCAGTTGTCGGTTTTGTCTTATTGATGATCACAAATACGGTCGTCCGTCGTTTTGATAGCGATTCTGCATTATTCTAAGGAGGAAAAAAATGAAAAAAAAGAAAGTGGAGAGAGTCCAAGTCCGTTCTTTCAATAAGACGACCAATTTTTTCTCTAATATAATGATTGCACTCTTTGCTATTTCCTGTGTTTTGCCATTCATATTTGTTATTGCCATCTCTGTTACCGATGAGTCCATATTGTCGACGCACGGGTACAGTTTTTGGCCAGAAAAATTCAGTCTATTTGGTTATACGTATTTGTTCGACCAGATGCAGGATAAAATTTTGCAAGCGCTTTTCGTAACTGTACTTGTTACTGTTTTAGGTACCCTGATCAATAGCACGGCTACTTCTTTATATGCTTATGCGATTTCGCGGTCAAACTTTCCATTCCGTCGTTTTTTTACCGTTTTTTGTTTGATTACGATGTTGTTCTCACCAGGAATGGTAGCCAATTATCTTGTTATGACAAATCTTCTCCAGTTAAAAGATACGATTTGGGCATTGATCTTGCCAATGGCTGTTAGCCCCTTCAATATTATTGTGATGCGCACATTCTTTAAACGTTCGGTCTCTGATTCGATTATTGAATCGGCGCGGATCGACGGAGCTAGCGAACTTCGAATATTCGTTCAAATCGTTTTACCGTTAGCTGTTCCTGGTATCGCGACAATCAGCTTATTTGCCGCATTGGGCTACTGGAATGACTGGTTCAATGCTTTACTATACATTCAAGATGATAAGCTAGTTCCACTACAGTATCTTTTGATGAAAATCCAAAGTAATATTCAATATCTGACGCAAAATTCAGGAGCAGGAAGCCAATTGACAGGTGGGCTAGCTTCAGTTCCAGGAGAATCCGCCAGAATGGCGATCGTAGTTATCTCTACGTTGCCTATTGCGATCAGCTATCCATTTTTCCAGAAACATTTTGTCAAAGGTCTAACGATCGGTGGAGTAAAAGAATAAAAAAATATAAATCATAAAACTAGGAGGAAGAAAAATGAAGTTATGGAAGAAACTAGCCTTTACAGGTGTTTCAGCATTATTGGTAGGTACATTAGCGGCATGCGGAGGTTCTGGTTCTAAAGAGCAAGCAGAAGCTAGTGATTCGGACACTTTGCAGATGTATCAAATCGGTGATAAACCGGATAATTTCGATCAATTGATGGAAGTGGCAAACAAACGAATCGAAAAAGAGATTGGTGCAAAAGTCAATATCAATTACATTGGTTGGGGCGATTACGAAAAGAAAATGAACGTCATCATTTCTTCCGGAGAAAATTACGATATCGCCTTTGCGAACAACTATGTTTCCAATGCTCAAAAAGGAGCCTTTGCTGATTTGACTGAATTAGCGCCTAAGTATGCTGAAAAAGCGTATAATGATTTAGATGAAGCTTATATCAAAGGAGATTTGGTGAATGGGAAATTATATGCCTTTCCAGTAAATGGAAATGTCTTTGCTCAACAAGTACTTACTTTTAACAAAGCTTTACTAGATAAATATGATCTTTCAATTGATGGAATCCAATCTTACGCTGATGCAGAAAAAGTTTTGAAGGAATTCCATGAAAAAGAACCAAACACGGCCGCTTTTGCCATTGGACAAGGATTCAAAGTCCAAGGAAACTTTGACTATCCTTTAGGGAACACTTTACCATTTGCTATTGATCTGGATGGAGATGATTCAAAAATCATCAACCAATACGACAATGAAACGTATATCGGACTGTTGCGTACGATGCATAGCTGGTACAAACAAGGACTCATTCCAAGTGACGCTGCAACGAGCAATAAGGACTATCCACTAGAAGGAAATACTTGGCTGATGCGTGGAGAAACACAAGGCCCCTATGATTATGGCGATACGATTTTGACAAATGCAGCAAAACAAGAACTAGTTTCAAAAGCAATTACTGTTCCATTGAAATCTACAGCTCAAGCACAAATGGCAAATTTTGTCGTATCCAATACTTCAAAAAATAAAGAAAAATCAGTAGTACTTCTAGGCCTACTTAACAGTGATCCAGAATTATTGAATGGACTTGTTTGGGGAATCGAAGGAGAAGCATGGGAAAAAGTCGATGGTTCAGAGGATAAAATCAAATTGCTAGATGGTTATCAGCCAAACACACATATGTCTGCTTGGAATACAGGAAACAATAAGATTCTATATACACAAGAGTCCATTACGGATGACATGATTGCCAAACGCGACCAATCGATTGCTGAAGCAGAAACTTCACCGATTTTAGGATTCAGCTTCAACACGGACAATGTAAAAACAGAATTAAGTAATATTTCAAATGTCATGAACCAGTATTTGGATGGATTGAATACAGGAACTGTTGATCCAGATGAAACATTGCCGAAATTAAAAGAAGCTTTAGATAAAGCTGGTTATGACAAGGTATTGAAAGAAATGCAAAAACAATATGACGAGTTTCGACAAGAACAATAATGAATAAAGACAAAGAGGTTGTGACAAAAACGTGTCGCAACCTCTTGTTCCGAATGAATGGTGTTCAAAACCTTGTATCTGCGGCAATCAGCCCAACCGAACGAAAAACGTAGAGAGCTATTTTTGTTCGGCTGTTCTTATTACTTGATGCAGGGCAGCTCTTTTACAACCTTTAATACTCAGGCCATGGTGCTGATTGCCCAACCTTTTTTTGTATAATGAGAAAGTATAAACTTAATGTTTGGAGGAGAAGATATGTTAGGGAAGGTTTTGGAAGAGTTGTTTATCCGGATCTGGGTCGTTATAAAACTAACCTTATATTTCTGGATATACACGTTTGTCGGCGGAATCATCTTTGGATTAGGTACGGCATGGAAAACAGTCAATGAGTTATTTTATTTATATGGATTCGAGTATAAAGAAATCACGTTAAAAAGAGGCTGGAATATATATAAAAGAAATTTTTTAAGAGGAAATCTGCTATTTAGTTTATTTTTATCTAGTACTGCTTTATTGAGCTACAATCTATATCTATCTGTTCAAATCAAAGGGCTCATTTTTTTAGCTATTGATTTTATTTTGCTTTTTGCCTTATTTTGCCTATTTGCTACTTATCAATACAGTATGATTTTAGACAGTGAATATACGATCTCTGTTCCTAATCTGCTAAAGATGAGTTTTATTTCGGTTTTTTCCAGCTTTTCGTCTTTTCTAAAAATAATTATTGGTAGCAGTGTAATTATAGCTGTGACTTGGCAATTCAAAGGATTGATTTTATTTGGTGTCATTGGTCTTTTGACGGTTTGGAATGATACGATGACGAAACAGTGGCGTGAAGAGTTAGATAAACAGTTGGAAAGTTATGAATAAGATCCGTATTCTATTTTCAAAAGGAACCTTACTGAATCGGCTATTACGGAAATATGCGGTTATCATGATTGGTGTAACGATGACTGCTACTGTTATTTTTAGTGTCCATACGTGGGATCAAAACCAAAAGCAGGCAGAAAACATGACAAGTGATGCCGTTCAAAGTACAAGCAGAATGCTGAATGACAAAACAACTTTGAGTAGGATCATTAAAAACCAGCTTGTAGGTGATTCCGAAAAAATCGAAAATGTCACTACCTACTTAACAAAACCCATAGATCAGTATTTGATGTATGTATATGAGCAGCAAAACAGTACCGACGAATTAGTTTCTTTCCCAAATCAAATCAAAGATCTTTATATAAATTATGAAGAACTAAGTGCGATATATATCGTGTTGAATCAGCTACCGGAGTACTATGAATCCTCTAGAGAAAACAAAGGCGGAGAAGTAAAAGCAGGAACGCCGAAATTACTAGATGCCTTTTATATCAAGTTGCCTATCACCCAAGGAGGAGCTGAGTCAGGCAGTATTTTTATCGGTTTCCAAAAGAAAGAGCTAGATACGATTTTAGAGAATCTAACGTCATTCAATGGACTCTCTTTATACATGATTTCTGGCACGACAAATCGCTTGTATACGTTCCATGATAATAAAATAGCTAAAGAAACATTTGGAAGACAAGAAACGATTATCTCAGAGAGTCTTCAGAAAAATTCACAATTGCCAATTGCTAATCTGAGAAAAAATAATTTTGTTCAGCATCAAGAACTGTCGGATGATTACCGAATATTAGCTGTATTAGATAAAAAAAGTGTAAAAACCGAAACGGGGAAAAACCTTGCCCCTCTGATTGTCGGTATCATTGTTTTAGACAGTATATTGCTTATCTTTCTTTATAAAACATTCAAACGATATTCACAGCAAATATCCGTCGTCATGCAGGCAATGGAGCAAACAGCAGCAGGGAATTTAGAAACACGGATTGATACAACAAAAACGGAATATGAACTAAAGGAACTTTCGATCGGTATCAACGAAATGTTGGATAGCATCAATCAATTTGTCGAAGACATCTACAAACTAGAAATCAAACAGCAAGATGCACATATGCGGGCGCTTCAAGCACAGATCAATCCGCATTTTTTATACAATACATTAGAATATATCCGAATGTATGCAATCAGCGAAGGAAGCGAAGAATTAGCAGATGTTGTATATGCTTTTTCTGCCTTGCTCCGAAACAACACAAATCAAGAGAAGACGATCACTTTGAAAGAAGAATTGGACTTTTGCGAAAAATATGTCTATTTATATCAAATGCGTTATCCTAATCGAGTGGCCTATCATTTTATGATCGATCCTGATTTGGAAAAGATTGAAGTACCTAAATTTGTGATTCAACCATTAGTTGAAAATTATTTTAAACATGGTATTGATTTTACTCGATTTGATAATGCCATAAGTGTCAAAGTCTTACAGGAAGACAAGCGGGTAAGGATCATCGTCAAAGATAATGGAAGAGGGATGACTGAAAAACGGCTAAAACAGGTGGAAGAAAAACTGTCTCATCCCAAAGTGGAACTTCACGAATCAATCGGTCTGCAAAACGTGAATGAACGTTTACGTGCCAACTTCGGCAGCAGTTATTACATGTCGCTTGAGAATAATGAGACAGGTGGACTGACTGTTTCTATTACATTCAAGGAGGGGTGAACATGTACCAGGTGTTATTGGTAGATGATGAATATATGATTTTGAATGGGTTAAAAAAGATAATTGATTGGAAAGGTTTAGGGTTCCAAATAGTAGCAACAGCGGAGAATGCCAAAGAAGGACTATCTGTCCTTGAACAACAACGGATTGATCTAGTGGTAACGGACGTGACGATGCCAGAAATAAACGGACTGGAATTTATTGAAGCAGCTCAAAAAGAACATCATAATTTTGAATTTATGATTTTGTCCGGGTACCAAGAATTTGATTATTTGAAAGGAGGCATGCAATTAGGTGCGGTGAATTATTTGATGAAACCCGTGAATAAGTTCGAATTGATTGAAAGCCTCAAGAAAATCAAAACACGGTTAGACCAGCAAAATGAACAAAAAAATCAGCAAGAAATCTATCAGGAACTATTATTCAGTCAATGGTTGAATGAAGAGTTAGATGAAGCAAGTGAAGAAGAAATAATAGGACAAATCAGTGAGAAACAGCATAGAATAGTATTGATCCAATTATCAAGAATTCATGATCCTCTTATCAATACATGGTTGAAAGAACACCAGCAAATCTTTTATTATCAAAGAAATTATGGAGACCGTATATTGATTACGCTGTTGTTGGAGGCAGATGAAGTTGATGGATTCTGCTGTTTTGTCCAAGAAAACGTCCCTGATCAGGAATGGCTGATCAGTATCGGGGAAGAGACAGATTCATTGGACAAGATCCCTGAAACATTCCAACAAGCGAAAGACAATCTACAATTACATCAATTTTATGGAGATAAAGACGAGCATGTTTTTTACGCAATACAAGCAACAATAAAAGAGCAAACCATCGATTTTTCAAGTTTCAGACGTGTGTTGCAAAATAAACGATTAGATGATGCCCAAAAAATGATCACTGATTTTTTCGAGCAATTTCAGTTAGCAGCCATGATGCCGGAAGACATCCGGTACTCCAGCTTTTTACTGTTTATGGAGATTCAACGGGAATTGATTGATCTAGAAGATGAAGAATATTTACAAGGAATCGAAAAAATTCATCAGGCAAAAACGGTGCAAGAACTCCATCAGCTTCTTCTGTCGTTCGTCCAAAAGCACCAGAGACAGAAAAAATACAGTGGCAATGTAGAAAAAGTAATTGAAATCCTGCATCAGCACTATCAAGAACCACTTACACTCAAAGAAGTGTCAGAAAGTTTGCATTTAAATGTCATGTATTTAGGGCAGTTGTTCAAAAAAGAAACGAAAAAAAGTTTTTCAGCTTATTTGAACCATTTACGTATGGAAAAAGCAAAGCAGCTGCTTTTGCACAGTAATCAAAACGTCAATGAAATAGCAAGTGAGATTGGCTACAACAATACCACGTATTTCTCTAAATTATTCAAGAAGATTGTCGGCAGATCCCCTAAGGAGTATCGGGAAAAAAGAGGAGAATCCTAAAAAAAGAAGCGTATGGAATGAATCAATATTCAAAAGTTTGCATCTGCGGTAATAAGCCCAACCAAACGAAA
>NZ_KV815600.1:36078-36318 GCF_001814285.1 Enterococcus sp. HMSC076E04
ATATGAGGAACTATTTTGCCGTTTGTTTCTCTAACACTCAGGTCAAAACGCTGATTTCACAACCTCTCAATAAACGGTGTTCAAAAGCTTGCATCTGCGGTAATAAGCCCAACCAAACGAAAATAGGAGGAGCTATTTTTGTTTGGCTGGACTTATTACTTGATGCAGGACAGCTTTTTCACAACCACTGAATCAGCTAACCCTCAGTATTAGCTCAACAAACGGCAAAATATGAGGAAC
>NZ_KV815600.1:36418-52771 GCF_001814285.1 Enterococcus sp. HMSC076E04
TTCTTATTACTTGATGCAGGACAGCTTTTTCACATCCTCTTGTTAGTTATCGTTTGATAAGGAAAAAGGTAGATCTTTTGATCGATACTTCTTAGGATGAGGGACGATACCTAATTGGTAAGAGATCTTGCCGCCTTTCAACAAATCTTGATGGGTAAAATATAATTTCGTATATTCTTTGTCCATCCGATTGATTTTATGGATAAATTGCTGTTGCGGCCGATTAGGAGTGGCTTCAATCGTCAATTCCTTTCCATTTGACAAAAGCACAACAGCCTTGTCCATTAAAGGCATACCGATAACATATTCACCGGTCCCTGGTGTGACAGGATAGAATCCCAGACTATTGAAGATATACCAAGCAGCCATACTTCCGTTGTCCTCATCTCCAGGGTAACCCGTTGAAGAATCGTCGAAAGTTTGAGTCATCAATTGTTTAAGCAATGGCTGTGCCATTTCGGGTTGTCCAATATAGCTGAACAAGTATGGGTAATGAAAACTTGGCTGATTGGAGATAGCTAACTGCCCAAATTCTATCGCAGCCATCTCGCTCATTTCATGAATCTCAAAACCATATCCTCCTGTTTCAAATGTCGGAGATTGATTGCACAAATCAATGAGTTTTTCTTTGAATCTCTCACTGCCGCCATATTTTTCGATCAACCCTGCAAAATCATGATAAACAGCAAAGCTGCTTTGCCAAGCACTGCCTTCTGCATAATCTTGTCCCCAACGATGAGCAGAAAATGGTTCTCTGAATTTGCCATTTTTATCTTTGGAACGCATCCATCCTGTCTCATAGTCAAAAATATGTTGATAGTTCAATGATCGTTGCTGATATTTTTTCACCGTTTCGTCCTCTGCTAGTACTTTGGCAACTCGACTAATACAAAAGTCGCTATAAGCATAATCTAGCGTATGATTGACCGATTCATGGTAGTGATTAGGAACATAGCCGTATGTCAAGTAATCCTCTGTCCCTTGTCGTCCATAATTTGAATGATTACTTTGAACTGTAGCGCCTTTCTTCATTGCTGTTAGAAATTCCTGCATCAAGTCTGGCCGAATATCTTTCACAGCAGCATCTGCAATGACTGCATCAATTAATGTCCCAGGCATTAGTCCACGTTCGTCAGGAGACAGCCATTTTGGCAAATAGCCACTTTCTCTATAGCTGTTCAAAAAACCTTCCAGCATTTCTTCATACTTTTCTACAGCAATCAAAGAATAAAGAGGATAAACCGTTTTATACGTATCCCAGAACCCGTTATTTGTATAGAGAACGCCAGGTTTCACAGATCGACTAGTCGTATCATAGTGGATTTTTTGCCCACTAGGATCCATTTCATAAAATGTCTGCGGAAATAAAAACACCCGATAGAAGTTATGATAAAACGTCCGCAATTGTTGTTGATCATGGTGTGTGAGCTGTATACGATCAAAATAGGATTGCCATTGTTTCTGGCTGTTAGCAAGGTAAGTCTCTTTGCTTTGGTTTTGTTCTAGTTCCAAGTTATAAGCTGCTTGTTCCGGGCTGATAAAAGATGTCCCGAATCGGATGGTTTGTTTTTTTGTCTGTTCAAAATACAACGGGATCGAATCGCTATTTTTGTTGGAAACAGCTAGCTCATCAGTTGTTAAAGGATATTCAAATCTCAATATGAAATAAAAAGAAAAATCAGGATCTTCTGAACCAGCAAAATGTGTGATTTTTCCTTCCACTGTGTAAGGATCTATAACAAAGAGCTGATGACGTCCCGGAAAGGATAAAAGTAAACCGCTATCATTTCTGCTGTAATCAATAGATAAGATTCCGCCATACATACTGGGTATCAATGTAGAGCGGATGCCATAACGCAATTGACGGATCGACAGATGAGTCGGACAAAATATACTTTCTTCTGGGCGGTAAGAACTTTGCGCATGAAAAAGGGTATTTTCCTGTAATTTACCATTGATTGGCGTGAGCAGCATATGACTGAAATCGCCCATCCAAGGACTTGGCTGGTGGGTAAGTCGATAACCTTGAAAAATACGATCCTCAGGATGAAACCACCAGCTGCCGTTTTGATCGGTCGTTTGCGGTGCAAAATAATTCATCCCAAAAGGAACGCCAGTGTAAGGCTGGCAGTTCCCGTTAGAGAAATTTGGCTGATTAGCTGTGCCATGTCTAGTATCTATTTGACCGATATTCATTTTATTTCTCCTTTGTTGATTGTCTTTTGATAAATGAAACTGGAAATTTGCTGTCGGAAGGACGTTCGTTTGTCTCTAACCAAGTGATCAAAGCCTCTCCAGCAAGCTTGCCTAACTGTTCAAAATCTTGTGCAATGGTTGTCAGCGGTGGATCAACAAGAGCAGCTGCTTGGATATCATCAAATCCGATGATTGAAAAATCTTCAGGAACATGATAATCATGCTGTCTCAAGAAATTCATCGTCTGGATAGCGACAACATCGTTTTCGCAAACAAAAGCGGTCACTTCATACTTAGTGATATAAGAAAGCAATTCATCGAATGTCGCGCTTTTGTCATCCAGCGAAGTGTGGAAAGCCAAACCAGCTTTGTCCAATGCTTCAAGGTAACCAAGGTAACGCTGACGTACGGATTGTGGATGAGTCTGTGCACCAAATAAATAAGCGATTTTTGAATGTCCCTGTTCGATCAAATGAGAAGTAGCGAGCACACCACCTTGGAAGTTGTCGGAAAGCACGGTAGGAAAAGGCAATTCATAGATTTTTTTATCCAATATGATGACAGGGAATTCTTTTAATGACAGCTCAAAAAGCAAGTCAAGATGCTGTTCTGTATCAAAGGCATAATAAATTAATCCATCAAATTCATGGATGAGTTCTTTTGCCGTTTTATTTTGTAAAAAATCATGTGTCGTCATCATGACATCCATCTGTTTATCCTGCATCACAGGATTCAATCCCTTGGTAAAGTCACCAACAGATAAATCAGCGACATATGGAAGAAGAAACAGAATCCGCCGTGTTTTTGTAGGAGAAGGAAGCATCTGCTCCGGAGAAGCTGATTTAACAAAACTGCCTTTCCCACGTACGCGATAAATCAGCCCTAATTGCTCTAATTCAGTCAATGCACGTTTGGAAGTGATTCTGCTTACTTTATAAGTATGGGAAAGTTCCTTTTCAGTTGGTAGTTGGCTATCCACAGGTAATTCACCAGTTAAAATAGCCGTTTGCAAATCATTAAATATTGTCTGGTACAATGGTTGATTCATATAAACACCTCTTAATGATATATCATATTTAAATAATACCATAATAGATGAAAAAGTAAATAAAAAGTTATTTTTTTGAAAGCGTAGACATAAAATGCTGCAAGAGGTATAATCTTTAAAGATATATCAAATGAAAAGAGGGAATTTGTATGGTTTATAAAGATATACCAAAATCGGTGCAAAAATTTATGGATGATATCACACAAAAATGCGGGAAAACCCATGCGGACTGGGCAACGAATTTTACAGCAGCATTTGCCAACACGCTATTGACAACAGTCAAAAAGCAAAATGACGGTACTACTTTTTTATTGACAGGAGACATTCCTGCAATGTGGTTGCGAGATTCTACTGCACAAGTTCGTCCTTATTTAGTGATTGCAAAAGAAGATGAGGAACTAGCTGACATGATTAGTGGGTTGGTCAAAAAGCAATTTTTTTATATCAACATCGATCCATATGCGAATGCCTTCAATGAAGAAGCGAACGGTGCGGGACACCAAACAGATCACACAAAAATGAACGATTGGATCTGGGAAAGAAAATATGAAATTGATTCTTTATGCTACCCGATACAGTTGGCCTATCTTCTTTACAAAAATACAGGAAAAACGGACCAATTCAACCCAACTTTTATTGAAGGAATCAAAAAAATCTTAGGCGTGTTCGAAACAGAGCAGGAACATGAACACTCTCCTTATACATTTGTACGAGATACGACAAGAAAAGAAGATACGCTGATCAATGACGGACGAGGAGCCAAAACAACTTTTACAGGTATGACATGGTCTGGGTTCCGTCCTAGCGATGATGCTTGCCGTTACGGATATCTGGTACCATCCAATATGTTTGCGGTGGTCGTGTTAGGTTATGTGGAAGAAATTTTCCAAACGATACTCGATGATAAAGAAATTGTACAGAAAGTACAAATATTGAAGAAAGAGATCCAAGAAGGTATCCAAAATCACGGACGGACGGTTAATCAAAAAGGGCAAACGATTTATGCATACGAAGTAGATGGAATGGGGAACGCGACGGTCATGGATGACAGCAATGTGCCCAATTTGATCGCGGCACCTTATTTAGGATACTGTTCGGAACAAGAGGAAGATTATCTTCAAACAAGAAGAACATTGTTGAGTAAAGAGAATCCATATTTTTATGAAGGAAAGTACGCAAAAGGAATTGGTTCTTCCCATACGCCAAAAGAGTATATTTGGCCAATTGCACTAGCTATGGAAGGAATGACAACACCAGATAAATCTGAAAAAGAACGGCTATTGAATTTGCTTGTAGCAACTGATGCAGGAACACATCTTATGCACGAAGGATTTGATGTGAACAATCCTGAAAATTATACGAGAGAATGGTTTTCTTGGGCAAATATGATGTTTTGCGAATTAGTTATGGATTACTTTGATATTCGAGTAGAAAAATAGGAGGTACTGTAAATGAAAAAGAAAGTATATATCATTTCTCATAGCCACTGGGATCGTGAATGGTACATGGCTTACGAACAGCATCACATGCGGTTGGTTGAATTGATAGACGATTTATTAGAGCTATTTGAAGTTGATCCGTCCTTCAACAGTTTTCATTTGGATGGGCAAACGATTATTTTAGATGACTATCTTCAAGTAAGACCAGAAAAAAGACAGGCGCTCCAACAAGCGATCAATGAAGGAAAATTGAGAATCGGACCATTTTATATCTTGCAAGATGATTTTCTGATCAGTTCGGAATCAAACGTGAGAAATATGCTAATTGGCATGGAAGAAAGCCATAAATGGGGAACCCCCGTCATGTTAGGGTATTTTCCCGATACATTTGGAAATATGGGACAGACGCCTCAATTAATGAAACAAGCTGGTATTTCAGCAGCGGCGTTTGGCCGTGGGGTAAAACCAATTGGCTTTGACAATCAAGTTATGGAAGCAGAAAACTATTCTTCTCAATACTCAGAGATGTGGTGGAAAGGACCTGATCAAACAGAAATTTTTGGTCTGTTATTTGCCAATTGGTATAGCAATGGGAACGAGATTCCCGTAGAAAAAGAAGCTGCTCGTGTCTTTTGGAAGCAGAAATTAGCAGATGCAGAACAATATGCATCTACTGATCATCTATTAATGATGAATGGTGTTGATCATCAACCAGTACAAAAAGATATATCAAAAGCAATTCATCTCGCAAATGAGCTGTTTCCAGATTACGAGTTCATCCATTCTAATTTTACTGACTATCTGGAAGCAGTTCGACAAGAGTTGCCAGAAGACTTAGGTTCAGTAGAAGGAGAATTGACAAGTCAAGAAACGGATGGCTGGTATACTTTAGCCAATACAGCATCTGCTCGCGTTTATTTGAAACAATGGAATACCAAGGTCCAACGGCAGCTAGAAAACATCACGGAACCACTTGCGACGATGGCTTACGAAGTTACAGGGATTTATCCCCACGATCAATTAGATTATGCTTGGAAGACATTAATGCAAAATCATCCTCATGACAGTATTTGCGGTTGTTCAGTCGATTCTGTCCATCGAGAAATGATACCTCGTTTTGAAAAAGCAGATGAAGTCGGAAAGTATCTTGCACAAGATTCTTTAGAACAACTGGCCGCAGCGATCGATACAACTGGATTCCAAAAAGACAGCTTTCCATTTGTCGTTGTAAATACTGCGGGAATGGATAAAAGCGGTGAAGCAGAAATAACCATCGAATTAGCAAGAAAAAGATTCGCTGAAGGAATACCTGAACAACTATATCAAGAGTTAGAACAGTTGCCTAGACAGAAGTATCACGTAGAAACAAAAAGCGGGGCCACTATACCAGCTATTTTATCTGAAGAAACTGTCCAGTTTGGTTATGATTTGCCGAAAGATCGTTTCCGTGTACCATATATGGCAAGAACGATCAAGGTAACTTTACCAATAAAAAACATGCCAGCATTTTCTTGGGAAACATTCGCGCTTGTAGAAGGGGAAGCGAAAGCAGAAGAAAAGGAAACAATGATCCGTCAGAGTGGACGAATCGTCGAAAACGCCCACCTGCGTTTGACGATTGAAAAAAACGGTACCATTACAATGGAAGATCGCAAAAACAAACGAAAATGGAATAACCTGCATATTTTTGAAGATATCGGTGATATAGGAAACGAGTATATCTTTAAGCAACCTGTCTATGATCAACCAATCCTATCCAGTAATCAAGAGGGCTCTGAAGTAAAAGTATTAGTAGATACACCAGAAATAGCCAAAATAAGTATTCTACATGAAATGGAGATCCCAGTTTCTGCAGACGAGCGTTTAGAGAAAGAACAACGGATGGTTGTAGAATTTCGTTATCGAAAAGCAGAACGATCTAAAGAAAAACGGATCCTTCAAATAGAAACGATCATGACTGTCAGAAAAGATAGTAAAAAAATCGACTTTGAAACGACTCTTGACAATCAAATGAAAGATCATCGATTGCGTGTCTTGTTTCCTACAAAGTTACATGTGGAACATCACGAAGCAGATAGTATTTTTGAAGTAGTAAAGCGCCCAAACCATGTATCTAGGAGCTGGGAAAATCCCACGAATCCGCAACATCAGCAAGCATTTGTCAATATTCATGATGAACAGTACGGTGTAACAGTTGGTAACTTTGGCTTGAATGAATACGAAGTAACAGCAGATGGACAAATCGCGGTGACGCTACTTCGCTGTGTGGGAGAACTAGGAGATTGGGGGTATTTTCCAACACCAGAAGCACAGTGTTTAGGTAAGCATCGGTTCGATTACAGCGTTGAACTACATGGACCAGAAGAAACATTCTCTACTTATTTGCATGCATACGCGGCACAGATTCCTTTTTCCACTCAACAAATCAAACATCATGAAGGAACATTGGTATCAAAACAACAATATTTAACGATAAAAAGTGAAACGTTTGCAATTACAGCTTTGAAACGGAGTAAGTTTAGTGATAAAGTAGTAGTGAGAGGTTTCAATATGTCTAGTCATTTAGAAAAATTAGAAATAACTAAAGACAATCGAAAAACGGTCATATTGAATCTGCTTGAAGAACCAACGCAGCAATCGGTTGTCCCGATAATCCAACCGTATGAAATTCGGACAATCGGATTCGAGGAGGAAAACTAAATGTATGGCGGAATAGAAGCAGGCGGAACAAAATTTGTGTGTGCGGTTTCAGAAGGTGGAGAGATTTTGGAAAAAATAAGTATCCCTACCACAACACCAGAAGAAACATTGGATCAAGTATTTGAATTTTTTAATCGTTATGAACTGAAGGGAATCGGGATCGGCTCATTCGGCCCGATTGGTATCGACCAAACAAAAGATAATTACGGATATGTTTTGGCAACTCCCAAAAAAGGATGGGCACAATTTGATTTTCTCGGCACAATCAGGAAACGCTACCATATTCCTGTTGCTTGGACGACGGATGTCAATGCAGCTGCATACGGGGAGCTGAAGCAAGGGGCAGCACAAGGAAAAAATAGTTGTATTTACCTTACCGTGGGAACAGGAATCGGTGCAGGCGTCGTGATCAATGAGGAAATTTTTTCAGGAATCGCACATCCTGAAATGGGACATATTTGGGTAAAACGCCATCCAGATGATCAATATGAAGGCACTTGTCCTTATCATAAAGACTGTTTGGAAGGATTAGCAGCAGGTCCGTCTATTGAGGCACGTATAGGAATCAAAGGGCAAGATCTGCCACAAGATCATCCGATTTGGGATATTCAAGCTTTCTATATTGCTCAAGCACTGATCAACTATACGTTGACGTTAGCACCTGAAAAGATTATTTTAGGCGGCGGGGTAATGAATCAGGATCATCTCCTTCAAAAAATTCGTCAGCAATTTGTTGAATTGATGGGTGGCTACATGGAAACACCTCAAGTAAGTGAGTATATCGTTCGTTGGGGACTGCCGAATGAAAGTGGGATTATCGGTAGTTTGCTGTTAGCAGAACACGAACATCAAAAGTAAGCAGACAAGTTACACAAAAAGAACGTAGTCTTATCAGCAGATAATGATAGGACTACGTTCTTCTTTCTATTTCCACAATCCGGGTAAAGCTTTACCAACTATTTTTTCTTGAGTAAATGGATGAATCATGTGCAGTTCTAATGCATGGAGCATCAGTCGTTCAGCTGGTCTATTTTGGTAAAGAGGGTCTCCGACGATTGGATGCCCTATATGAGCTAAGTGAACTCTGATCTGGTGCGTACGACCGGTTTCCAAAACACAATACACTTGTGTTTTTCCAGAAAGTACTTTGTCGACAGTGACATGTGTCAAGGCGTTCTGACCATTTTTATCATCTACGACCCGTTTTCTCCGATCATGGCGATCGCGTCCGATTTTATTGGTAATGGTCCTATCTTTGGCGATTTCCCCCCATACGATGGCTTGATATCTCCGATAGATCATTTTTTGTTCCAACATTCTTCCAAGTATCGGCAAGACAAATGGGTTTTTTGCAAATAAAACAGCGCCGCTTGTTTCTTTGTCCAAACGGTGGACAACGTAAGGTCGTTGTTTTTTCGTATCGAGATAAGCAGCTAAGTGATTGAGCAAGGTACTGTTTTCTGTTGGTTCGTTTGGATGAGTCTTCATTCCTGCAGGCTTATCCACTATAATCAAATGTTCATCTTCATATAAAACACGGATGTGCTTCGCATCTCCTAATTGGACTTCTTGATAATTATAATCTGTTTCTTCGAATAACAATGTGATCTGGTCATTGCCTTTTACTTCATGATGGAACAAAGCAGGTTGTTGATTGATCCAAACGTTTTTACGTATACGCAAAAAGTGCCGAACCTTTCTAGGAACTAACCATTCCTTTTCAAGCAAGTCGCGAATCGTTGTTTCAGGATGGTTCATAGGTAAAGTGATCGTGATTTTCACAAGTGTACTCCTTTCGGTAAAATTGCAGACTAATTGTACCATTTTTAAAACATATTTAAGAAAAAACTTACATTTTTCTGTTCATTCTTATGTTACTCTACTTGCACTAACAAAAAAAAACAAATCGAACTACAACTTAAGCAGGAAGAAAACACTCTTTCATTATGGTAAAATAAGACGATTGAATTGAATAGACAGGAGAAGAAGCGAATGGATTTTCAAAGCATTTTAGGAAAGATAAAAGCTGCTTTGATCAGTTTTTGGCGATGGATCAGACCATATCTCGGACAATTTCATCGATGGCGAAAGCGCATTTGGAAAAAATATCATGTGAACAAATTGATTTTGCTGATTGGTTTGATCTGTGTCTTAGTGACAAGTATCTACCTTTTTATTTTAGCCAAACAAGCAAATGTCGAAACGTTAAAATCTGGATTAAGCCAATCGACAGTCATTTATGACAAGAAAAATGAAGAAGCTGGCACACTGTACGCCCAAAAAGGGACATACGTAGAATTAAACGCGATTTCTCCCTATATCCAAGATGCGGTGATCTCGACAGAAGATAGGAATTTTTACGAACATCACGGATTTGATATCAAAGGAATCGCCCGTGCGGCTGTTCGGATGGTTTTGTCTGGCGGAACATCAGGAGGCGGAGGAAGTACGATCACTCAGCAGCTTGCCAAAAATGCTTATCTGACATTAGATCAAACATTTGATCGAAAAGCGAAGGAATTATTTTTGGCAATCGAGATCGAAAAGAAGTACAGCAAAGAAGAAATCTTGACCATGTATCTTAACAATGCCTATTTTGGCAACGGGGTATGGGGTGTCCAAGACGCTTCCAGAAAGTATTTTGGAGTAGATGCAACGAATGTTACGCTATCTGAGGCTGCTACTTTGGCAGGAATGCTGAAAGGTCCTGGTATTTATAATCCGATTGATCACCCAGAAAATGCGAATGATCGGAAAAACACAGTACTAAGCGTAATGGAAGAAAACGGAAAAATCACAAAAGAACAAGAACAAGCAGAAAGCCAGACAGACATCAGTGCTTATCTTCATGACACATACGACAATTCAGATTCTGGTTATCGTTATCCTTATTATTTTGATGCAGTGATCGATGAAGCAGTTAACGAGTATGGTCTTGATGAAGAAGATGTCATGAATAAAGGCTATAAAATCTATACAGCTTTAGATCAGGATTACCAAAAGCAATTAGAAGCTACTTATCAAAATAATGCATTATTCCCAGCAAATGCTTCAGATGGTGCCATGGCCCAATCTGCTTCAGTAGCTTTAGATCCGAATACAGGCGGTGTACAAGCATTAGTAGGACGAAGAGGAGATCATGTCTTTAGAGGATTCAGCTTTGCTACACAGATGCTCCGTTCTCCAGGATCAACGATCAAACCATTAAGCGTGTATACGCCAGCGTTGGAAGCTGGTTACAAGCCTTCTAGTGTCTTGAAAGATGAACCGCAAAGTTATTACGATGCGCATAATTTTGACGGGACATACCAAGGAGAAGTACCGATGTATCAGGCTGTTGCACAAAGTTTGAACTTGCCTGCTGTATGGCTTTTGCATGAGATCGGTTTACAAAAAGGATATGATAAAGCAGAAGAATTCGGCCTGCCTTTAGCAAAATCTGATAAGTATTATGGCTTAGCTCTTGGCGGATTAGAAAAAGGAGTATCTCCAATGATCATGGCGGGTGCTTACAGTGCATTTGCCAATGAAGGTCAGATGTATACGCCGCATCTCATCACGAAAATCGTTGATTCAACTGGAGCGGTGATCATCGATAATACAAACAAAAAGCCAAAACAGGTTATATCAAAGGAAACAGCTGATGAAATGACCAGCATGCTTCTTGGTACATTCTCAAATGGGACAGCAGCTGCTGCGAACCCTGCAGGTTATACGATAGCAGGTAAAACAGGAACCACAGAAACTAATTTCGATGCCACGAAAGCAAATGACCAATGGATGATCGGGTATACGCCAGATGTAGTGATTTCGACATGGATGGGGTATGAAGAATCCAGCAAGCTGCATTATTTGGAAGGGACAAGTGGAAATGTTGTCGGGAAAGTCTTCAAATCAGCGGCAGAAGGTATCCTTCCTTATACTTCCAAAACAGGATTTAGTGTAGCTGACGCCTATGCCACAGGAGGGCAAGTGGTAGCAGCAGATCAAGTTGGAAACACAGGTAATTCTAATGGAGAGTCTGGAAATTGGCAAGATAACTTGAATCAATACGGTGAACAAGCAAAAGAAGGATTGAAGAATTTCGGCGATATGGTGAAAGAAGGCGTTCAGGGAATTGGTGAAGCGGCTAAAGACCTCTGGCGGAAATATCAAGGAGAGTAGACCCTTTGAAAACGAATAACCCCATGTTACAATAGAGAGTAACTACTAAAAGAAAAGAGGGCATAACATGTCAAACATCTACGATAGCGCGAATCAGATCGAACGTGAGATCCGTGAATTACCAGAATTCAAAGCGTTGAAAGAAGCGTACGAGAAAGTACAAGCAAACGAAGAAGCACACAAGCTGTTCAAAGACTTCCAAGCGATGCAAATCGAATTACAAGAAAAACAAATGAGTGGACAAGAATTCAGCGACGAAGATGCAATGAAAGCACAAGAAATGGCTGTGAAAATTCAATCAGAAGAAGTAATCAATGATTTAATGCAAAAAGAACAAGGTTTCAGTACGATCATCAATGACTTGAACCGGATCATCATGACGCCAGTTCGCGACCTTTACAGCGAATAGAACTATTTTATGAAACAACAGAGGTTGTGAAAGAGACGTTCAGCCTTGAGCGATGACAAAATTGCTTCTTATTGCCGATAGACTGTCTCTTGAACACCGTTTACCAAGAGGACGTGAGCCTACCGTTTAACTCTGAGTGACAAGGAACAATTTCAAAAAACAGCTTCTCATGTTTGTTGAATATTGTGACTTGTGACCGAGGAGTTGGCAGGAGAACACCGTTTATTCAGAAATAGGAGAGACGACAAAACTCTTGTCGTCTCTCCTTTTTTTGTCATTCATTTTTCAAACGGTAAAAATAGCCCTCTTGAGCTAACAGCTCTTCGTAAGTACCCATCTCAACGATTTTTCCTTCATCGATCACGACGATTTTATCTGCCTCTTTGATCGTTGAAAGCCGATGAGCCACAATAAAAGTAGTGGGTGTTTCTGTCAGGTAATTCAGGGCCTGCTGGATTTTTTTCTCTGACTGGTTATCTAAAGCTGAAGTTGCTTCATCTAGCAAAATGATTTTCGGCTGACGTATCAATGCTCGTGCAATGGAGATACGTTGTTTTTGGCCACCAGACAGCTTGTTGCCATGTTCGCCTACTAAGGTATCCAGTCCATCAGGAAGCTGGTCAATCAGTGAAGAAAGTTGCGCAGCTTCGATGACTTCATCTAAACGTTCTTTTGATACGTTTTTCAAGCCATAAGTGATGTTCTCTTTGATCGAAGCGGAGAACAACAAAGTGGTTTGAGGAACAACGGCTAAATAATTACGCACACTTCGCATATCCAATTCATCCAAAGGCTGATTATCTAGGAAAATCCTCCCTGAAGACGGCTGGATAAATCCAATCAATAAGTTAAGGAGTGTAGATTTTCCAGAACCAGATGGCCCAACAAAAGCAATTGTTTCTCCAGCTTTCACCTCTAGAGAAAAATGATCGATAATCGGCTTGAGTGAGTCCGGGTAATGAAAAGAAACATCCTCAAAGCGAAGATTTCCATCCAAATGTTGGATTTTTTTCTTACCGTGATAAGTTTCTACATCGCCAGCAATCAACAGTTCACCAATAGAAGTAATAGATTCCATGCCTTTTGAAATCGTAGGAATCAGTGTGATCATTCCAGAAACGGAATTGACGATCGTTGTGAAATATGTCTGATACATCACGCCATCACCTGGTTGAATACGCCCTTGTAAAGCTAATATCCCAGTGAAAATCAAACAAATCAGTTGAAATATCTGAAAACTAGCCCAGCTGACTGATCCGAAAACAGATTGCAGGATATCTAAGTGGAATCCTTTTTCATAGATTTGGGTAAAATGCTTATTTAAGCGAGTGGTTTCGTGTTTTTCTAACCCATGAGCTCGAGCAATCGGTGCTAATTCGATCACTTCGATCACTTTTGCAGAAGTCTCTTCCATTTCTTGCCGGAAATCTGAATTGGACTGTCTGATCCTTTTCCGGAAAAAAAGAGTAACTAACGCGGCGAGAGGGACAGTCAATAAGAAAAACAAGAAAACGACAGGACTTCTATAAAGCGTGATACCTAAAGCCACGAATAAATTGACAGCAATGTTCAATCCGCTGACAAATACTTGAGAGGACAACGTTTGGATGGCTTCTACATCACGGATGATTTT
The DNA here is from genome assembly GCF_001814285.1 of Enterococcus sp. HMSC076E04. Classification (NCBI taxonomy): domain Bacteria; kingdom Bacillati; phylum Bacillota; class Bacilli; order Lactobacillales; family Enterococcaceae; genus Enterococcus; species Enterococcus sp. HMSC076E04. The sequence goes on from NZ_KV815600.1 coordinate 50,008, forward strand.
TGATTGGATCCGGCCAGATTGCAATTCTTTTTGATAGGGTATAGAAAGTTCTTGGATTTTCTTGATAAGAGTCGCTCTTAGTCCAGCTTCTACTTGCCGGATCGAAGTGCTATGGTATTTTACATGAAAATAATTCGTCAATATATTTTGACCGATCAGACAAGTCATCAAAAAAGCGTTGAAATAAATCGCCTGCAATTGAGAGGAATCTTTTGATGAAGCTGCATTGATTACATTGGCAATAGCAATCGGCATTAACCAAGATGGAAGATGTTTGATAATAAAAAAGAGTCCTGACATGGCAAAGCTCCAATAATTCCCCTGATAAAGATGCAGCAATGTCTGAAAAGCATTTGCATGATATTTTTGATAACTTTTCTGTATTCGTTCCTCCATAATCTTCTCCTTAACAATCTTGGTAAAAAAACTGCAAGTGTTCTATTGCTTCAGGAACATAAATCTCAGGAGTAGCTTCAAGAGTGGCGTACATTAGAGGACGCTCATATTTGATATAATGTAGTACCGGGCGGAAATCTAAACAGCCTTTACCAACAGGAACTATGCGGATCTTTCCATTTTCCATGATGTAGTCTTTGAGATGAAGCGCTGTAATACAACCCTGTAAATTGTCCAAGGCACCTCGGATCACTTTTTCCTGATCAGCATGATTTTCTTTGTGGATCAAATTCGCACAGTCTAAAATGATTTTTAAATTTGGTGAAGCTACTTCATCGACTAAACGTTTGGCTAACTGATAGTTATAGATCGGATGATTGATCCCTGCTTCAACAGCAACAGTTACGCCAAAATTTTCTGCATGAGCGACTAATTCAATGACAGAATTTCTAGCAATCTGATAAGCTTCTTCAGTAAAATTTTCTTTTGTGAAACCGACAGAGACACTACCGGTTTCCGTAGCAATCATCTTGGCTTGATAGGCAGAGCACAGAGCAATTTGCTGTTTGAAAGTTGCTAATGCTTGTGCACGAACTTCTTGATTTTTGCTGGATAGGTTGATATAGCAACCTAAAATGGAAAGTTCGATATTGTTTTTTTGGAAGTATTCACCAAAATAGGCAGCACTCCCAAGTGTCATGTCATTTAATTTAAGTTGTTCAGGAAATGCTTTTTGTGGTGCAAATTGGATATGGGACAAGTGAAGCTGTGATACTTTTTGAACGATTTCTTCACGATTTCGAACCTCTAGATCATGGGCACGAATGCCTAAATTTAATGGAAACATTTCAAACTCCTTTTTGTAAATAATCAGCAAGAGGCAGACGGGATTCTTTTATCAATTCAGCAATTATTCGGGCAACTTTATCAGCGCCTTCTGGACTAAAGTGGGTATTATCCTTTAGTCCTTTTGGGTAATTTTCACAACTATTAGGCATAAGATGCAGATAGAATTTTTTTGTCTCTTCTTTTGAAAAGGTCTGGAAATATTCTTGTGATCGTGAGAAAACATCTAAAAGTGGAATATGGTGTTTCTCAGCAAATGCACGCATCGCTTTTGGATAGTCTCCAAGTATATCTGGATTCAATGTTCCATTTTCTAAGTAATCTCGTCGCGTCACAGATGTCAGCAAGACCATGTGGACGTTCGCTTTTTTTGCGCATTCAAAAAATATCTGCAGATTTTTTAAATAGCTACCGAAGGGGAGCGTACCTCTTTCTTCTTGGATTTTCTGGTTGTTATGTCCAAATTGTACAAATAAGAAATCATTTGGCTGAAACTGTGAAGCTAAACGGGCTAATCTTCCTTCCTGGATAAATGATTTGGTACTGCGTCCATTCTTTGCTTGGTTATTGATCTGGATCTCAGGTGAAAAATAAGCAGAGATTTTTTCTCCCCAACCTGTCTCGGGACGCTTGTTTTCATCTTTTTCTGCCGCAGTAGAATCACCGGCAATATGGATAGTAGGCATGTTATCTCTTCTTTCATAAGGGTTTATAGGCAATGAAGCAGAACAGCAAGAGAAGAAGACGGAGCAAATTTGGTCCGTCTTCTTCTCTAAAACGTGGATAAACGGATTCCGTTATTTCGCTATCCTGTTTTTGATTCGTTACTGTTACTATTAATCAATTAGGCGAAAAAGCCAAAGTAATTTTTAGCATTTGTATAACTAATCGCTTGAACGAGACTTCCTAAAAGTTGTTCATCCTCAGGTGCTTCTCCTCGCATGACCATTTCGCCTAAAAATTCACAAAGAACACGACGGAAATATTCATGTCTAGTGTAGGAAAGGAAACTTCTTGAATCTGTCAGCATGCCGACAAAATTCCCCAAAGCACTACCATCAGCAAACTGTGTCAATTGATCGCGCATACCAGCTCGAGTATCGTTGTACCACCATCCAGAACCTAACTGCAGTTTTCCATTCTGTTCTTTTTGGAAACAGCCCATCAAAGCTAAAATCGCAGGGTAGTCATTTGGATTCAGTGAATAGAGGATCGTCTTTGGCAACTGATCCGTTTCTTCTGCACGATTCAATAATTTTTGCAGAGGAATAGTCAAAGAAAGATCATTCATTCCATCATAACCGGTATCGGGTCCTAATTTTTCCAACATTTGTGTATTACAATTACGATAAGCATGAATATGCAGCTGCATCGTCCAATTATGAGAATGATAGAAGTGGGTCAAACGTATCAGTGTTTCTGTACGATAAGCATCGATTTCATCTGAAGATAATAGTTTGTTAGCTCGTGCTTTTTGAAAAATCTCTTCTATATAGGTTGAATTAAATACTTTACATCCGCA
>NZ_KV815601.1:0-1345 GCF_001814285.1 Enterococcus sp. HMSC076E04
CTTTTTTAACGACTCAGTTATCTTATCATGTCATCATCAACATGTCAATAACTATTTTTCAAGTTTTTTTAATGCTGCTTTATTTGCGTATTACTTAAAACAACAAAAATGAATATATCATGTAAATTTACACATGTCAATATATTTCTCAGCCTATTTTCCCTCGTACATTTGAATTTTGACCAAATAAATCGAGCATATCTTTTATAGTAGAAAAATAAAGACAAAAAAAAGAACACATAACACACTTGATGTTAAGTGTTCGACTGTTCCAACTGTACGAAGCGCTCAGAAATTGATTAAAATAGGTAAAGACTATTTATTTAGGATAAGTTGCTCCATCAACTGCTCATTGTATCCAATAAATAGAACTTCATCAATAATGATCAACGGACGTCTGAGGAGTTTTGTATGTTGTGTACATAAAGAAATCAGTTGTTTTTTACCTACAGAGGAAAGGTCTATCGCAATGTTATGAAAAGCCTCAGACCAAGTCGCAAATAGCTGTTCTGCTTGCACTTCTTCAAAACTGCATAATTCTTCTGCTTCTTCTGTACTTAGATCGCGTTCTTCTAAGTCAACAAATTGATAAGGCAATTGATGGTACTCTAACCATTGTTTCGCCTTCAGACTGGTTACACAGTGCGCCGATCCATAGACTTTCACTTCCACGAAGACTCCCTCCCTATGAATTTAAGATGTTATTGTTTTGTAAATAGATTAGGTTTCTAGCAACACACCGAATTTCACGAGGGACAAATGACCGGATTTCATCTTCATTGAATCCGATTAGTATTCTTTTTTCATCAATCAAAATAGGCCGTCTCAATAATGAAGGATATTCTTTGAATAGGACGATCATTTGCTTTAAAGTTAATTCGTTAAAATCTATTCCCAACTTCTCGTAAATTTTCGACCGAGTGGAAATAATATCTTGAACTCCTCCTTCAGTCGCTGCTAAGATCTTTTTGATCTCACTTTCTGTTAACGGTTCGGCAAAAATATTCTTCTCTTCAAATTCAAGTTGATTCGCTTGCAACCATGCTCTTGCTTTTCTACAGGAAGTACAGCTAGGCGAAGTATATACTTTTATCATTTTCTCACTCCTTTTTAATTATAATCCAATTCTACAGCAATTTCTTTTAAAATACCAATTATTAGCTAATAAAAAATAAAAAAAGTCGAAAAAAAAATCGATTATTTGCGTTTAAATAATGAGAATTATTCTATTTATTCCCTATTTTAATAATAGTATTCTCATTTTTCAAAAATAAATAAGGGAGGTGTGACAAAAATCTTGTCACACCTCCCTTTTCCGAATAAACGGTGTTCCAGAAGTAGCTTC
>NZ_KV815601.1:1445-42398 GCF_001814285.1 Enterococcus sp. HMSC076E04
CCGAATAAACGGTGTTCCAGAAGTAGCTTCTTCGAAAATAAGCCGAAATTTTACAAAAATTTGAGAAGCAATTTCCGTAAATTCCTTCTTATTTCTTGAAGCTAACCACTCCTGTCACAACCTCTTTTCCATCACTTTCCTTTTTTCATACGACTACCGGTTTCTTTGACAAATCTCGATACTTTCAATTTTCTTGTATTTTTCATTTGAGGTACACATAGATACAGACGATTTCTTGCTCTAGTCATCGCAACATAAAATAGTCTTCGTTCTTCTTCTATCGTCGTCGCTGGTTCTGCTTTTATTTCATTAGAGTCAATGACTTTCTTTTCTCTTGCTCCGTTATAAGGCAAACTTCCTTCGTTACAGCCAATTAAAAAGACATTTCTGTAACTAAGACCTTTACTTTTATGAATGCTCTGGATACATAGCGCATCAAGTTTTCCTTGTCTGTAAGCAATCAAGCGGGTTTTTAATTCTTTAGCTGTTGCTTGGGTTTCTTGCGATAAGGCTTGGATACTTCTAAAAGTAGCATGTTGCTTTACTTCTTCTCGTATCCATTCTTGATCACTCTGATCGATTTCCTTAGCTATACGTGGCAGATGAAGATAGCTTTGTACAAGCGAATAGATTTCTTGATGCTGGTCTGTTTTACGCAACGCTTCCTCAAACTGGCGGATTTCTGCAGATTTGGATTTTAAATTAGGTCTTACCGACAAAATATAATCCGTAATGGCTGTATTTTGACATTTAGGAGAAAAGTATTGATCACCTTCACTTTTTTTCAGATAGCAGTCTACCATCAGCTGCCGCAGCAATTGCTGATAGGCCTGATGTTTCTTTTGCGGATTCTGTGCTGTTTGCCAATGAACGATTTTTTGATAGAACTGTTGGAAAGACTTGATGCCAAAGATACCTTCATATGGACTATCTGCTTCCAGTACAAAAGGAATATTCGTTTTCAGCAGAGATTGGACAAGTTGCTGTGTTTGCGAAGCCGATCGGTATAATATGATCGATTCCTTATATTTCCCATTTTTTTGAATAAATGACTGAATTTGACTTATCAGCCACTGGCTTTCTGCTTTTGTATCTGAGAACAAATAAGCCTCCATAATGCCCGCTTCTTTTTGTGCTGGAATCATCGCCTTTGGTATCCGATCATTTTTGTTATAGCTGATCAATCTATTCGCTCCTTGGACAATAGCTGCCCGAGAGCGGTAATTAGTTAATAAGAAAAGAGTTTTAGTAGGATATTCTTTTTCAAAGTTCTTGATATATGCTGGCTCTGATCCTCTGAATCCATAGATACTTTGGTCATCATCTCCAACAACGATTAACTTGATCCCGTTTTTCTTTGTCATCCGCTTCACGATTTCCCATTGAAGTGGATTAGTATCCTGAAATTCATCAATAAATAGATAATCATATTTCTGTCCAATATAGCGCTGAATCTCGTCATTCTCCAAAGCGCTTTTCAAATTTTGGAGTACATCATTGAACTCTAACAATTGCTGCCTTCTTTTTTGTTCTTGGAGTTCTGTGAGCAATCCATACAGTCGTTCTGATATCGGTTGTCTTGCATTCTTATCAATGGAATCATATTTTTCTTTAACTAACTGGATCATTTCTTCTATTGATAGGTTCATATTCTGCCAATAGTCTAAGCGAGAAGCAATCGTTTTTTCTCCATATTGATCAAAAAGATAAAGATTATATTTACGTATCAGCTGTTGCAAAACAGCATTTACTTTTTGCGCAGTATCTTTTGAAAAGTCTCCTTGTATCCCTTGCATTGCCACATCAGGGAATTTTCGACAAATCTCATTGTATATCCTAAAAAAGATACTGTGGAATGTTCCGATATGGACAGCAGTTTTCCTTTGGCTGAAATTATCTACTCGTTTTTTTAGTTCATTTGCAGCATTCCGTGTAAAAGTAATCATCAGTATGCGTTCTTCGTCTACTTGTTTTTGTGTCATCAGGTACACCGCTTTTGCACAGATTGTTTGCGTCTTGCCGCTCCCAGCTCCCGCTATGATTCGAAGATGTTTCTGCATATCGTATGTGATAGCTGCTTTTTGTTCTTGATTGAAGCGATTATAAGAACGTTTCTCCATCATTTTAAAGAAAGAGTTGTTTTCTTTGCTTTCTTTTTCCTGCATTTCTTCCTCAATAAGTCCAGGGGCTTCTCCATAAGCCGCTTCATAGGTAGCAATGATTTCTTCTTGTAGCCGAAAGACTTGTTGAAGCTTTTTATATTTGTTCTCCCAACGATTCAGTTCTTTTTGTAATCGGAGAATTTCTTTTTCATCCAACTGATTGATTTCCTTCCCATCTTTCTTCTTTGAAGTTGTTTCTTCCAATTTGATTATTTAAAATCTCGTTGTCTATTTTTTCTTTATACTAACAGACCTTTCTAAAAATGAAAATGGGGAGCGAGATGATTTTAGTTTTCTGAAAATTTTTCCTTTTTTTCAATCGTTTATGCTAAGATAAGGAAGACAAAATTATATTCATAAAAGGTGATGAAAAAAATGCAGACTTCCTTTCACGAAGGGCGTACAATAGGTCTTTTGCTGACATTTATCGGAGGAGCAATGGACAGTTATACTTATATCCAGTATGGTGCTTTTGCCTCTGCTCAAACTGGCAATATCATCCTATCGATCATCCAAGCTTTTGACGGAGAGTGGCTAAGCGTTGGCAAAAAAGTATTGTCTACCCTTTTCTTTTTCTTAGGGATTCTTCTAACAAAGTATTTGATTGATTATTTTAGAAAAAAAGAAAAACATTTCTGGCGCTTATTTGTTCTATATTATGAAGCGGTGATTTTTTTCTTTGTCAGTTTGGCACCTGTCCATGAGCATCCCGCATTAGTAACGATTTTAATTGCTTTTACGGCCTCGATCCAGTGGGTGGCTTTTGATAAAATCAACGGGCGCGCCTACACCAATTTATTCACAACAGGAAATTTAAAAGGGGTAGCAACAAATTTATATGATTATTGTATTTCTAAAGAAAAAGCAGATTTTGATCGATTTTTCCACTATTTAACTGTCGTTCTTGCCTTTATCGCAGGGGCTATTGTCCTTGTATTCTGTCATCATTTGTTTGGCGCCCATTCGATTTTGGTCGTTTCTATTTTATTCTTGATCATGGCCCTCACTCAGACATTTCAGTTATGGCAGTTTTATCATACGAACCGTTTCACCTTTTGATTCCCCTGAATCAAAAAAACTAAGCAGGATGCTGTTCACAAAGAAATTTTGTGAGTGAGCATTTTGCTTAGTTTTTTTATTATTTAGTTGTAAAGATACCCTTTGCTTTCGGGTTATTTGTAGTGTAGCGGATCGACTGGCCATCTGCCTCTTCTGTCATTTTCTTTGCCCGCATCTTGATTTCTTGTACGATTTGTTCTCCACATGCTGGATCGGCTACGAAATCGTATTTGTCCCCATCGATTACTATTTTGGGACATATATCAAACTGTTCATACCATTCTTCATAACGTCGATTGAGTTCTTTATAGTAGGAATAGAGTTCAGGATCTTGCTCTAGCTGTTCATATTCCCGACCTCGTTTTTTGATTCTTGCTAACATAGTTTCAAAGGATACACGAATATAAACCAGTAGATCCGGTTTCTTTTGCGGCGAAATTTCTTCTAATTCCTTCAGCATCGTCTCTAAAAGACCCTCATACTGCTTTACTTCTACTTCAGAAACACGCCCTAAATCGGCATTCAGATGAAACAACATACTATCTTCGTAGATGGAGCGGTCTAGTACATTGTCATCATGGCTGAAAGCATCTTTAATCGCCAAAAAACGTTTGTTCAAAAAAAATATCTGCAATAAAAAAGTATACTTTTCCGGATTAGAATAAAACAGTGGCAATACTTCATTATCCTCCACGTTCTCATAAAAAGGTTTTGTTTCTAAATCTTGGGCAAGCATTTCAGTCAGTGTGCTTTTCCCTGCACCGATCGTTCCTGCAACAATAATCACAATTATCGGCATCCTTCCTGTAATAAAATCTGTTCTTCATTTTACTACTTCATTTATAGAAATAAAAGCCTTGACTTTATCTGCTCCTTAAAGGCTGCTTCGCCAATAGTAGCTAGAAGTCACGCCTATTCATGAAAATAAAAGAGTAGAATGGATGAACTTCTACTCTTTTATGCTCTCAACATTTTATCTGTTTTTATTCTTCTATTGTACTTGATTTGCGTACGACTAACTGCCAGTGCAGATTATGAGCGGTATCATTGTCTTCTGCTGCGCAATTCATGACACGTATCATCACGCTATTTTCATAGATTTTTTCTATTTTTCCTTTTATTGGTGATTCAAATAAATCAGATTTAAATGCATATGTTTCGCCGACTTCAAACAATTGTTCATTTTCCATAAGAATCCCTCCATCACCTTTTCTAAGGTCAGTAAATTTTTAACATAAAATACTCGAAAAAACACAAACTTGTCATAAAATGTACTTTTCGTATCAAAACTGTCACCTTTTTTGGAAAGGATTTAAAAAAATGAAGATTTTTTTAAGGAAATCATGACGGTTTTGATGTCAAAACCACTTTTTATGAAACAAAACACGTTTTTTATTTTTTTTAGCATAGAATTTGTGGTGGAGGTACGTATGAGATGAAAGATAAAGTTGTGAACAAATTATTAGAAACCTTATTCAGCGGAGACAAATCGGAAGAAGATATGGTGTATGTCCAAGTAAAATTTGCCTTAGAAGTTTTATTGAACAACCTTGGAAAACTAGCGGTCGTTCTAGTGTTTTCTCTGGTGACGGGCTCATGGGCGGAAACAGGAATCACCTTTCTTTCCTATATCTGCATCCGCAGATATGCTTATGGATTGCATTCCGACTCTGAATTCGTTTGTCTGCTGTGGACACTGCTTTATTTATGGGGCGTTCCCTTGGTGATGAAACATCTGCAATTGACTATCTCCTTCCCAATGATGGTCTTTTTGTTAATCAGCTGCTTTTTGTTACTGCTTCGCTATGGATCAAGAGGTACAGCCATCAATCCCATTAAACCCGAGAAACGTCCACCATTATTAAAGAAGGCGATCAGCATGTTTCTAATTTTTTCTCTCATCACTTTATTTTTCTCAGCTTCTTACTTTTCTACCTATTTGCTACTTGGGATTGTTTTAGAAATAGCTACGTTGCTTCCTATTACAAACTACTTGATGAATTTTGGAGGAATCTTTCATGAAAAAAACAATCATTAAACAATTAACTAACTTATCTGACTTTTTTGTATCTGGCTGCTGCTTTGGTATGAGTTCTGAATTCAAAATCCCTGAAAAATTAAAAAAATAATACGCTAATTGTGCTATAATTTGGTAAAAATCAATGGGAGCTGTACTTTATGTTTTTATGGTCCATAGCGTTGCAATATTTGATTTACACAATTTGTATCTTATTGATTGACCATCATATCCGATACAATTATCTGTTTGCAGGAGTCACTCTGATTTCTTGCGTTTTGATTGGATGGGTCTACTCAGTTTTAGGGATTTTTACTGCTCTAATTGCTATAGGAATGCTGATGCTTACTTTTTTCTTCTTTTCGACTTCGCGTCAACAATTAGTTTACGCGCTTCCTTTTGGATTATTGACGTCGCTTTTAGGAGATCATTTAACAAGCATCGGCGATTTTTTTGTTTTGAAATCTGCGGTTGTTGAACCAGGAGATTCCTTGCAGTATTTTCACATTGCCTTATCCGCTCTTTTATCTGCTTTATTAGCTTTTTGTTTTAAAAAATCGTTAGAGACTTGGTTTCACACAGTGGACCGCCGTATGATCGGTACGATTGGGACGTTGATATTATTTACATACTATATCATTATTTTTTATACCCGTTTTTCTGGTGAAACACCTGATGTCTTAGCTTTGAATACTAGTTTTTTTATTCTCTATCTGTGTGTCGGCTTGATCATCTTGGTTTATTATTGGAAAATCTCTAATAAGAAATTAGCTGATCAGTTGTTAGAGCAACAAGTCAGGATGCAGCAGGATTATATCAAAGATCTGGAAAAAAACTATCAAGACTTGAGAGAATTCAAACATGATTACCAAAATCTGCTCTTTTCTCTTCACAGCTATATTGCAGAAGGCGACTTGGAAGGATTACGGTCGTACTACGACCAAACGATATTGCCTACACGCCAGATGATGAACCTTTTCCCGGCCAATATAAGTATGTTGGATAATATGAAAGTTCCTGAAATACGCAGTTTGCTGTCATTAAAACTTATGATGGCACAGGAAAAAGGATTGATCGTCCAGCTTCATTTTCCTAAGCCAATCGAGTTGGATACGAAACATACGGTAAACCTTGTACGTATGCTTGGTATTATCTTGGACAATGCGATTGAAGGAGCTAGTGCTGCAAAGAAGAAAAAGATCGAATTGACAATCATCAAGAAAAATCATTCCGTGATGATTCGTGTAATCAATACAACAACCAATACATTACCGTTAAACCAGTTGAAACAAAAAGGTTTCTCAACAAAAACAAATCCAAAAAACGAAGGACTTGGCTTGTTTATCTTGGATGAATTGACAAAGACAAACCCTTATCTTTTCCTTGAAACATCAATTGAAAACCAACGTTTTTCTCAAACGATTTATATACAAATAAAATAAAGGAGTAATGATATGATTCCCATTTATATTTGTGAAGACGATCCAAAACAATTGGAAGTTTTATCAACGGTGATCAAAAACAGGATCATGATTGAAAACTTAGACAGTTATGTTCATATTTCTACCTCTGATCCGGAAGAACTTCTCAATGCGGCCAAGATCAGAACTTCTTCTTTTGGTATTTACTTTTTAGATATTGAATTAGAAGACAGTGAAATGGATGGCGTAGCGATTGGTAAATTGATCCGTGAATTAGATCCTTTAGGAAAAATCATCTACGTGACTTCTCATACGGAAATGTCGATGAAAATCTTAAAAAGCAACATTGAGCCGACTGACTATATTGTGAAAGAAGACCTTTATGATTTAAAAGAAAATGTCGAGCAGATCCTGAGCAAAATTTTTGAAGATTTTCAAATGTTCCAGATCCAAAAAGATATCTTCAAAATAGAGTTCAATGATGAGATCAAATTTTTACCGATCAAAGAAATCCAATATTTTTCTACTTCGTTAGGCGCACCACATAAATTGGAAGTTCATTTGACTCATGCTCAATTGCAATTCTACGAGAAGATCAAAGAAATCGAGAAAATGCATCGGAATTTTATTCGTTGCCATAAATCTTATGTTATCAACACACAAAACGTGCGGTCGATTAATAAAAAAACCAGAGAAGTCACGTTGGCAAACGGTGAGACTATCCCTGTCTCTATCCGTGGATTAAAAAAGTTAATTTCATAAAAAGAACCGAATAGTTTGGACCGACTAAATAATCAGCCGATCCAAACCCTTCGGTTCTTTTTGTCTCTCAGTGCAAAAGCATTTCCTGTGCAATTTCACGGCCATCCATTGTGTCTGGATAAAATGTTGGCCAATTTTCCATTTCTTTTAGCAATGCTTCTTGATTTTCATTTCCTGCATATAAATGAAAATGTTCGGAGTCAGCCGGTGCAATCGTGTGATCACTGAATTGAATATATCTAAACGCGCCACTTTCCTTATCTTCTGCTTCGAATAGATACCTTACACCACGGTTTCCTGCTTCGTAGGTCAAGATTTCTTTCCCTACATAACGATAATTTGAACGTTTCGTTGTTCCATCCTTAAACGTAAATGCCATCTCTTTCTCACCGATCTTGATTGAAGCAATATCTGTTTGATAGCCCTTCGTATAGTATTCTTTATATTCTTGTGCTGTTTTATCCTGATTCAATTTTTCTTTATATTCAAAAACAGGATCAAATGTCCCATCTTCTACATACGTATCTACTGTCTGCCAAGTTCCTGACCAATCTGAAAGAGAGCGATCTTGTACATCCTCGTCTTCGAAATAACCGTTATAGACGCTCTTTTCTTTTTTGGGGGTCAAAGTATCTTCTAACGGGTTTTCTGTCTCTGTCGTTTTTTTCAACGCTTCGAGGTTTGCTTCCATGATAGAAAGATAGTTTTCTCCATTTTCTATTTGTTCATTCGTCAACCCCTCCAAAGGATTCAATACTTCTAAAGATACACCTGCTTCGTTTGCTAACGTTCTAGCAATACTATCTTTGGCGTTTTCTTCAAAATAAATATAGTTGATCCCATGTTCTTTAACAAAGTGTTTCAGTTCAGCGATTCTCGCCGCAGACGGTTCTTCACTAGAAGAAAGACCAGCAATAGATACTTGATTCAATCCATATTCTAATGCCAGATAGTTGAATGCAGCATGTTGCGTGACAAAAGATCTTTGTTTTGCTTGCTTAAATGTTTCTTGATAAAGCTGATGGAGTGCTTGAAGTTTCTCGGTATAGGCTGCTGAATTTTTTGTCCATACTTCCTGTTTTTCTGGGTAAGCTTCAATCAGCTGATCACGTATGTTTGCTACCTGCTTGATTGCTAAACTTGGTGCTAGCCATACATGTGGGTCTAGCTCATGTGTATGGCCTTCTTCCCCGTGTTCATGGTCATGATTATGTCCTTCTTCACTTCCCGGAAGTAAAAGCATACCTTCTGTCGCCTTTATCGTATGGACGTTGCCTTCTTGTAATGTTTTTTGGATTGCGGGGACCCATGTTTCCATATTTTCATCATTATAAACAAAGATATCTGTATCTTTGATCTTTGCCATGTCTTTAGCAGAAGGTTCATAATCGTGGGAATCAGTCCCTGCTGGAATCAATAATTCTACTTCTCCTTCATCCCCGACGATTGCTTTTGTAAAATCATACATAGGATAAAAGGTCGTCATCACGCTCAATTTTTCTTTACTGTCCCCTGCTTCTCCACTTGCCCCGCAACCAGCTAACATACCTGTTAAAACCAGTGTAGCCAATATACCTATCAGTCGTTTCATTTATAACACTCCTTCTCATCTTCTTTCATTTGAATGTTCCGATTCGCCTCTAGCAAATCGTAATAGTTACGTTTTGGCAACAGAATTTAATTTATCATAGGGTTAAAAGAGCTGTCAAGCGTTTTCTTATTTTAATTGAGGAGAACTTTTGTATGGATGATTCACGATATTTTTTCAATCAACCTCTATCATTTTCCTTTTATCCCCTCTTTTGTCTATAATAAAGTTATAGACAAAGGAGGAAAATGAGTGAAAAAAGAAACAGATACAACGAATCGTTTGATCCGCTTTTTGGGAGGCAAAACCTCTTACTATGTTTTAGGTATGGTGATCCTGCTGGCACTGATCATTTATTTTTTCCATCAGATTTCATTTATATTCAAGCCTGTTGGGATTATTATCGCTACTATCTTGCCCCCATTATTGTTTGCGCTGATCTTATATTATCTTTTGGAACCAGTCATCAAGCGTTTAAGCAAGCACCTTTCGAGGAACCTGTCAGTCATTATTGTTTATGTGATTATTTTATTTTTATTGGGGCTTGGAAGCGTATGGCTTGTTCCTTTTCTTGAAGAACAGACAAAAACATTGATTAGCAGTTTGCCAGATTTATTTCAAGATTTCCAAGAGAGTCTCCGTCAATTTTTGGAGAAAACACCTTTTGCCGATTCATTTAATCAATTTTTTACTTCTATTGATGACGTGACGTCTGATATAGCTGGCTTTATTGGAAATTATTGGGAAAGCGGCGCACAACGGATCAGCAATATTTTTTCAACTGTTACAGCTATTTTCATTACTTTATTTACTGGGCCCATTGTCACTTTTTTCCTTTTGAGAAATCCTCAAAAATTTTATCAGTCAGTTTTAGCGATTGTCCCACCAGCCTTTCGTACAGATTTTAAAAATTTGACAAAGATTGCTAATCAACAATTGGGTTCATTTCTAAAGGGGCAGATCATTGCTTCATTTATCCTTGGAGCAGTCTACTGGGTTTGTTTCTTACTGATCGGATTAGAATTTGCCAGTGTTTTAGCTATTTCTGCTGGGTTATTATGTATTATTCCATATATTGGACCGTTTATCGCTTTTTTCCCGGGTTTGATCATTGCATTCCAAGACTCTACTTTTATGGCTGTCAAATTTGTCATTGTCTGGTTTGCCGTACAACTTCTCCATGGTGACTTGGTGATTCCTCGAGTAATGGGTGATCGTTTGCAGATCCATCCGATTACGATCTTGATTGTTTTGCTTGTCATGGGTGATCTAATGGGAATTGTGGGCGTTATTTTCGGTATTCCTATCTATACGTTAGTCAAATTACTCGTTACTTTTATTTTCCGTAAATTCAAACAACGCTACAATAAATTTTATGGCGACAAAGGAGAGTATGAACACTCTTTATTTTCTGAAGAAGATTATTTTAAATAAAACACAAAACGTCGATCTCACGAGAATAGCTCGTAGGATCGGCGTTTTATACTTTTTTATTTTAGTTTTTCAGTAAAGCAATTGCCTGATATGGTTTTAGCTCCAGGTTTTGATGGAGAACAGTATCGGGATAATTATCGATAAGAATAGCGGCTTCTGTGAATCCTTCTGGAATGGTGATTCTTGTATCTTTATCATAGAAATTTGTTAATACAAGTAGCTTCTGCCCTTCAAATTGGCGAAGATAGCCATAAACTTGCGGATGATCTGCTCCATAAGCATGATAATCGCCTTGTGCAACGATTGGATATGTTTTTCTCAACCGAATCAATTTCTTATAATAGGACAAAATAGAATCCTCAGAAGATCGTTCTTTCTCTACATTGATCTCTTCTAGCTTACCTGCAACTTTTAACCAAGGTTTTCCTGTAGTAAAACCTGCTTGTTCTGCATCGGACCATTGCATGGGTGTTCGAGAGTTATCACGAGATTTTG
Source organism: Enterococcus sp. HMSC076E04 (assembly GCF_001814285.1). Lineage (NCBI taxonomy): Bacteria > Bacillati > Bacillota > Bacilli > Lactobacillales > Enterococcaceae > Enterococcus > Enterococcus sp. HMSC076E04. The sequence continues at coordinate 12,384 of NZ_KV815601.1, forward strand.
CTTTGATTCGACGGAACGCCTCTTTTTCTGTACATCCTTGTGCAAGGAGCAACTTGTAAGCATTCAAACTTTCTACGTCAATATAGTCGGAAATTGAGGAATAGTCTGGATCGATCATGCCGATTTCCTCTCCCATATAAATGTATGGTGTTCCACGATTTAAATGGATCATGGTTGCTAGCATCTCTGCTCCTTGTTTTCGATACTGATCGATAGCTACAAACCGATTGAGCGCACGTGGCTGATCATGGTTATTAAAAAATAAAGCATTCCAGCCATTACCATCACTCATCTTTTCTCCCCAAGTATGGAACAGTCGCTTTAATTCTGCAAAATCAAATGGAGGAGTTGACCATTTATTGCCATTTTCATAGTCGACTTTCAAGTGATGAAAATTAAAGACCATTGATAATTCTTCTCTACTAGGTTCTGTATACAAGATACAATTTTCGATCGTCGTAGAGCTCATTTCACCGACTGTGATGATAGTGGAATCCGTCCCAAACGTTGCTTGGTTCAATTCTTTTAGATACGTATGGGTGATTGGTTTGTCCGTATATTCAGGTTTACCATCATTTTCTTTATTGTTTTTCAATTGCTCGTCTTTACCGATAACATTGATAACATCGAAACGGAATCCTTTTACCCCTTTTTCCATCCAAAAACGAACTACTTTGAATAATTCCTCTCTTACTGCTTGGTTCCGCCAATTCAAGTCAGCTTGTGTCTGATCATATAAGTGCAGATAATATTTCCCTGTATCTCCAAAAGGCGACCAAGCACTTCCACCAAATTTTGATACCCAGTCCGTTGGTTCTTCTCTTAAAATGAAGAAGTCCTGATAATACTGATCCCCTGCTAGTGCTTTTTTGAACCATTCATGTTCTGTCGAAACATGATTCAATACCATATCGAGCATGACTTCTATTTGGTATTCTTTTGCTTTAGCTATTAGTTGCTCGAATTCTTCCATCGTACCAAAGATAGGATCGATGGCTGTGTAATCAGAGATATCATAACCGTTGTCTTTTTGAGGACTGGGATAAATAGGATTTAGCCAGATCATATCGATCCCTAGATCATTCAAATATGGCAGTTTTTCTTTAATTCCTTTTAAATCTCCAATTCCATCACCATTACTGTCTTTGTAAGATTTGGGATAGATTTGATAAATGACTTTGTCTTTAAATGTCATGGATATTTGCCTCCATTCAACTGATTTCTTACTTAACACAACTTATATATACAAGTTATCATTTATTATTATAACTGAACCGAAAGCGTTTGTAAAATTTATCTTTATACTTCCTAAGAGGGTGTTGTCCAATAAAAAACAAGAGATCAGACATGTATTTGTCTAGTCTCTTGTTTAAAGTTCTTGTTTCTTCTATAAATGTTGTTCAAAAGCTGGCATCTACGACAATAAGTCCTTTCAAATGAAAAATATGAGGAGCTGTTTTTTGAAATTGCTCCTTGTGACTCAGAGCTGAACGGCAGACTCACAACCTCTATTTTTATTCATTCGATTTCAACGCATCAATCATATCGATATGCTTTAATTTGAAATGGGTAACAATCATCACAATAGCCGTGAATACGATGGTTAATCCTGCTGATAAAACATAAGCCCACCATGTAATCACTAATGGAAAGATGACATTCTCCATAGATGCTTGTTGTAAGATAAAGTCAGTCAATACATATCCTACACCAAATCCTCCAATGATCCCTAAGAGAGTAAAGATGATATTTTCTCGAACAATATACATCGTGACTTCTTTATCAAAAAATCCAAGGACTTTTATCGTAGATAATTCGCGTACACGTTCAGAAATATTGATATTAGTTAGATTATACAAGACGATAAAAGCCAGCAATCCTGACAATACGACAAAGATTAATACAACCGAGTCTAAGTTCGCCATTGATTCTTTTTGTGTTTCGATTTGTTTGGACATGAAAGACGTATTTGTCACAGCGTCTGTAGCCAGCAGTTTCTCGGAAAGCATTTCTTCTTCTTTCGTTGTCATCTTATCTGTACGCAGCAAAAATGCATTATCCGACATCGATTGATCAGTCACTGAAGCATAATATTCAGGGGACAGATAAATAAAGCTGCCTAGATAGTTTTTCACGATTTCTTTTACTTCGACTTTCCATTCTTTTTGATTTTCATCATAAAGCGATATATGATCTCCTGTAGATAAGTCAAATAGTTCTGCTGCTTTTTGCGTAATAGCGATTCCTGCTTTAGGTAAGGAACGTGGGTTCTCTTCAAGATCTGTTAAATGGATAAAACGATCAAAATCAGCTGTTTTACTCGGTACGATCACTGTCAGACTTTGTGAAGCATGCCCTTTTTTTCTCAATTCTACGGTTTGAGTATGAATAGCTAGGATCTCATTTACTTTTTCTTGCTGCTGCAACATATCCGCTGCTTTTTGATGATTCTCTTCCGTGGATGAATCTAATGTAACAATTGCTTGATAGTCAATGATCGGTCCAAATTGTTTGGCTGAGACAGAACTTAGAGAATCTTTCAATCCCACGCCCGCAACCATCAGACCGGCACATCCAGCAATTCCGATAATCGCCATAAGCATTCTTGACTTGTATCGGAAGAGATTTCGATAACTGATTTTTTGATTAAAGCTAAGGCGTGACCACAGCGGAGTGATGTATTCAAGAAAAATACGTTTCCCTGGCTTCGGTGCTTTCGGCTGAAGCAGTGCAGCAGGCCGTTCTCTTAAATCTTTGAACAAAACAATCATTGCAGCGCCAAATGTGGCAATGAAGAATGCGGCAGCTGCTTGTAAAATAGGTGGCCAGTCATAAAAAACAAGGGCACTCCCAATGTCATATCGCTCGTTAGATAGTTCAAAAATGATCCTTGGTAAAAGATTCGTTCCTAATATCGTTCCTAAAACAATGCCTATTCCTGAGGCTAGACTTGCATAGATTGCATATTTTTTTGCGATTTCAACTTTCGTATAACCTAACGCCTTCAATGTTCCGATTTCCCTGCGGTTTTCTTCTACCATACGCGTCATTGTCGTAAAGGTGATCAATGCGGCAATAAAGAAAAAGAAAACAGGAAAAACATTGGCGATTGCTGCGATACGTTCAGCCAGATCACCAAATTCTTGAAACCCGACATTTTCTGAACGTTCATTGTATAGGTATGATGGTTTAGTTAAATTTTCAATTTTTTCTGCATTTTCGTTCCATTCTTCCTCTGCAGAAGCTAGTTCTCGTTCTTTCTCAACTAACTGCCTTTCTTGTTCAGCGAGTTGAGCTTCTTGTTGAGACAAAGTTTGTACAGCGATTGTCCGTTGCGCTTCAGGAAGCTGCTGGATAGCTGCTGACTGCTGCGCTAACTGTTTTTTAGCATCTTCTAACTGTGTTCTTCCCTGTGCTATTTGTGCTTTGCCTTCTGTTATTTTTTGCTGTGCTGGTTCTAATTCTTCGTTTGCCGATTTTTTCAGCTCTTCTAAGCGTTCTTCGGGTCGATCTTGTAAATACTTTTCTGCCTTTTCTTGATTTTGCTCCATTTTATCTTTGTAAGCTTTGCTGTACGTATTCAAATTCTTTACGTTCGTAAAATCCAGATATAAGACAGAATAAATATCCGTCTTGAAATTGGATTCAGGCAAATAGACAAAATAATCCACGCTACCATTTCCGACATTCGCGTATCCTCTCTCCAAATTGTTGATGAACAATGGAGAACGGACAAAGCCAGTGATGGTATACTCTTTTTCTTTCAATTCATCTGAATCAATCTGATAGACATCACCGATTTTATACCCTTCATTCTCCGCTTTTTCATCTAATAAAAGTTGGTTGGATTTTTCCGGGCGTTTTCCATCAATTAATTGTAGCTTGTTCTGCCTGCTATTTTTGTTATAAGAAAAGATTTGAATCACTTCATTTTTGCCAGTATTGGAATAATAGAACTGTTTCCCTGTTTCTACTTTTGTATCTGGGATCTTTTCTGCTTGAGCGATATCTTTTTGTGTCAAACCACCAGTAGAAACGATTTGCAAATCAGAAAGTCCTGCTGTATCAACATAGTGATCCATCGTTTTTTGCATGACAGGTCCAGCAGTTTTGACACCTACGAATAAAAGTGTTCCTAGCATGACAATAAGGATGATTGCAATGAACCGCCCTTTAGATTGCCGGATTTCGCGAAAACCTGCTTTAAGATATGTTTTTGTTTTCATAAAATCCTCCTACCATACAATCTCATCAATGGATGAAGGATGCTCATTCAATTCAACTGACCTTACTTTCGCATCATTGATGTGGATAACTCTGTCAGCGATGGGCGCTAAAGCAGAATTATGTGTAATGATCAAAACAGTATTGCCGTGTTGTCTGCTAGCATTTTGCAATAATTTCAATACTTGCTTTCCTGTTTCAAAATCCAGTGCACCTGTCGGCTCATCACATAAAAGCAGTTTAGGGTTTTTGGCTAATGCTCGAGCAATGGAAACCCTCTGCTGTTCGCCTCCTGATAATTGGGACGGAAAGTTATTCAATCGATGAGCTAGGCCCACTTGCGTCAATACTTCGACAGGATCAAGCGCATCAGGGGAAACTTCCGTTGCCAATTCCACATTTTCTTTTGCTGTTAGATTAGGAACGAGATTGTAGAATTGGAAGACGAACCCTACATCTGTTCGTCGGTAAGCAGTAAGCTGCTTGTCTGAAAATTGTGCAATATCTGTGTTATCAATAATGATCTGCCCTTCATCAGGTGTGTCCATCCCACCTAAAATATTAAGAATCGTTGACTTTCCCGCTCCACTAGGGCCAAGTATAATCACTAATTCGCCTTTTTCAATTGAAAAAGAAATATCGTCATTTGCTGTAATGGTCGTTTCTCCCATCTTGTATCGTTTGTATTCATTTTTTACTTCGACATACTTCACTCTGATTCCTCCATTTTCACGATATTTCTCGCTATATCTATGCATCGAATGCGTTTTCTCACACTTATTCATTTTACCATTGAATTTCTCTAGACTAAAGAAAGGAATTCTTTATTTAGTTGACAAATAAACGATTTATGATTTACTTACATAAAAAACATTGTTATTTGAAAGAAGGAACATCATGAATGATTTAAAGAAAAATATGATTTTTGATTTATCAAAAACTGCTTTTGTCGCGATCGATATGCAAAAAGGGATCGTAAATAACGGTACACTCTCTCCACACACTGCAGCATCTATTCTGACAAACAATGATTCGTTAGCAAAAACATTGAAACGTACCGCTGCCTTGAAAGTTTTAGTGAATGTAGACATCTCCACTTTCCCTTATTTGAGTCAACAAACTGATATGGGTGGAATGACTGCTGCTTCTGTACCTCCAGAATTCACTGATTTACTTTTGAAGGATTCTTTGAAAGATACAGACAATATGTTGACTATCACAAAATACAATCCAAGTGCTTTTTTTGGTACTTCTCTTGATCTTCAACTTCGCCGTCGTGGAATCGAAACCATCATTTTAAGCGGTGTAGCGACAACAAACGGTGTATATGCTACTGCATTAGATGCCTTTCAACACGGGTACCATGTCGTGCTTGCTGAAGATGCTTGTAGTGATCGCGACAAAGAATCGCATCAATTGTTCATAAAAAAGATATTTCCGAAAACTGCACGAGTACGTTCAACGAAACAAATAATCGAAGCGATCCAACAAAGCAAATAGGGTACTAGCGTATGTGATTTTCATTTACTTCTTTTTGATTTCATGGGAAAATAACCACAGGATTTAGATAGGAGTATGAACATGGTGAAAAAAAAGATCACAATCAAAGAAGTCGCTAAACTTTCCGGTGTTTCAATCACAACTGTCTCCTTGATATTAAATGGAAATACGGAGAAATTCAGTCCGAAAACCGTTCAGAAAGTTTTAGCTGCTAAAGAAGAATTAGGCTATCAACCTGATTATTTTGCTAGACAAATGATTACCAAGGAAACGAAAACGATTGGCGTACTCGTTCCTGATATCACGAATCCATTCTTCAGTACATTGATGCGAGGAATTGAAGATATCTTGTACAATCAGAACTTCGTCACGATATTATGTAATGCTGATTCTGATCATCAAAAAGAAATCGAGTACCTAGCCGAGCTCACACGTCGAGGTGTGGATGGATTCATTATTGCGACTTCTGCTGTCTCTACGAATGCAATCAACGAAAATTTGAAAAAACAAGGCCGGCCCTTCATTGTTTTGGATCAAAAAAAATCTGAAGGATTTAGTGATGCCGTACGAACAGACGATTTTCGCGGTGGTTATCTGGCAGGTATGCACCTACTTAGTCTAGGACATCAAACGATCGCCCTTGTCTATCCTGAAAATCTGCCAGAAAATGTCCACGCTCGGATTGATGGGTTTAAATCTGCTCTTGATGTTTACCAAATCCCTCATGACCGACTGATCCTCTTGCCTACACAGTTCTCAAAACAAGGCGGCTACCAAATCACAGCCAAACTTCTTGATTCTGCTGCAACTGGTGTGTTTGCTTTAAATGATGAATTAGCTTTTGGATTATATCGCGGATTAGAGGAAGCTGGAAAAAGCATCCCAGAAGACTATAGCATTATTGGCTATGATAATATAGATATGTGCGAATATATCAAGCCAAAACTGACGACAATCGCACAACCAATCTTCGAATTGGGGCAAACATCTGCCCAATTATTGTTAGATCGAATCCAATTCCCAGAAAAAGAGTGGGAAGAAAAACGGCTACCTGTACGACTAGAAAAAAGATTTTCGACTGCACCCTTGAAATAGCTTTCAAGGTGTGCTATATTTTTATCGAACTATTAAAACGTTTTACTAAAACGTTTTAAAAAAATAATTCTTCCCATCAAAATAAATGAGATAGTTGGAGGTTTGTGAAATGAACACGGTTACAGTAATTGGAAGTATTAATATGGACACTACCCTTCGTTTAACCAAAATGCCAAAACCAGGAGAAACGATGCATGCACATGAGATTTTTCACGCTGGCGGAGGCAAAGGCGCCAACCAAGCAGTGGCAGCCAAACGTTCAGGCGCACGAACATCTTTTATTGGAGGTGTTGGAACTGACAGTGAAGGACAGCAATTGTTGGATCTACTGACGAAAGAAAACATCGATACATCTGGAATTGCTGAAATTGAGGGCGCCGCAACCGGACAAGCAATGATTATGGTGGATGCCGCAGGAGAAAACAGTATCTTGATTCATGCAGGCGCAAATAATGCTTTCCATGAACAAGAAGTTCGAAAGAACAAAGAATTGATTACAAACAGTGACTTTATTATTGCTCAATTCGAAAGTAGTTTAGATGCGACGATCCTAGCTTTTTCTATTGCAAAAGACGCAGGAAAAACAACGATCCTGAATCCTGCACCAGCTAGAGAAACCATTCCTACTGAACTACTCGAAAAGACAGATATCATTATACCAAATGAGACAGAAACAGAAATTATTACAGGAATCAGAGTTACAGACCATGACAGTTTGGTCGCAGCAGCTGAAAAAATGCATGAATTAGGCATTGGAACAGTAATCATTACATTGGGCAGTGCCGGTGCTTTCTACCACACAGAAAAAGAACACGGTATCGTCCCTGCTTTTAAAGTAGATGCTGTCGATACGACAGCCGCAGGTGATACATTTATTGGGGCATTGAGCAGCACACTTCAGCCAGACCTTGGTAACTTGAAAGAAGCGATCCTTTATGGAAATCTAGCCTCTTCTATTGCCGTACAGTCTTATGGTGCGCAACCTTCTATCCCTTACCGTGAAGCTTTAGAACAATCAGCAGTCATAAATTAACAACGAGAGGAAGAAACAAACATGAAAAAAGGAAAAGTCATCAATTCAGATATTTCGCGAGTAATCGCACAAATGGGACACTTTGACAAATTAAGTATCGGGGACGCAGGCATGCCTGTTCCCTTTGGTACTGAAAAAATAGATTTAGCTGTTTCAAACGGACTTCCAAGTTTTTTATCTGTTTTAGAAAACGTTTTAGAAGAACTTGAAGTACAATCCATTGAATTGGCGGAAGAAATAAAGACAATGAATCCGGAAATATTGGAAAAAATCAAATTACTGTTACCAGATACACCGATTAGCTTTATCCCACATGAAGAAATGAAAAAAGATTTGAATAACTGCCATGCATTTATTCGTACAGGCGAGATGACACCTTATGCCAATATTATCTTAGTGAGTGGAGTGGTCTTCTAATGGAAACGACAATGAATCCTGAACAGATGGTACTGTCCGAACAGATTCATCTGCTGATTGATCAGTTAGGGGGAAAAGACAATATTGATTCTGTCCTCCCATGTGCGACTCGGCTTCGTATCAAATTACAAAAACAGCCAGCAGCAAATGTAGAAAAATTAAAGCAGCAAATCCCTTCCATCAAATATTTCATTTTACTCGATAGATATGCAGAAGTAATTATGGATCAGGGATTGGCTCCTGCTTATAAGGAATTGACACGTCAAATTGATCATACAGCTCCGAAAGAAAAGCTAAATCCGATCGAAAAACTATTTGGTTTGATATCGGAAATCTTTACGCCAATCATTCCCCTATTTGCCGGTTCTGGTATATTAAAAGGTCTGGTTGTTTTAGCGACTACGATTGGCTGGCTTAGTGAAACGAGCGGGACTTATCATATTTTGTCTGCTGCGTCGAATGCTGTCTTTTATTTTCTGCCAATCTTTCTCGCTTTTTCTGCCGCCAAAACGTTTAAAGTGAATGGATATATCGCGGCTGTCATTGCTGCAGCGCTGATTGAGCCAAATTTGACCTCTTTACTTTCAGATAGTGGTAAAGCAGCTACTGATTTTCTGGGGATTCCTGTAGTGCTGATGCAGTACACGTCTACTGTCATGCCGGCGATTTTAGGTATTTTCTTTTATTCTTTTGTCGAAAGATTCCTTAAAAAATATATTCGTGAAAACATGCAATTAGTATTTGTACCTTTACTTTCATTAGTCATCACGGTTCCTTTGACATTAATGGTCTTCGGACCTGCCGGTGTTTATCTTGGTGAAGGTTTAGCTGCAGCAATTACTTGGATGATGGATATTAACGGACCGATCAGTGGAGCAATCATCGCTGGAGGCTGGAACATTTTGGTGATATTTGGTATCCAATGGGCTGTAAATCCTGTCATGATCAGCAATATCTCAGCTTATGGGTTCGACCGTATCGTTCCGTTGACAGGAGCAGCTAATTTTGGAATGGCTGGTGCAGCTTTAGGGGTATTCCTCCGAAGTAAACGTTCAAAAACACGTTCGATTTCTGGTTCTGCTTTCGCTTCGATTTTACTTGCGGGAGTGACCGAGCCTACTGTTTACGGAATCGCGATTCCATTGAAAAAACCATTTGTTGCTGCTTGCATCGGTGCAGCTGCTGGTGGAGCTGTCATGGGATTTGCTCAAGTGAAAGCGATCGCTTTTGTATTTGGTAGTCTGACCACATTGCCAGCCTTTATTTCCGGTACTTTTTTCTGGTACTTAGCAGGATTGGCTGTTAGTCTAGTCGTAGCAATGATCACCACCCTTGTTAGCGGGTTTGATGAAGACCTAATGTCTTACGAATAATGAACGAAAAAAGGCTGAAGTATGAGGTGCTTATCACATATTTCAGTTTTTTTCTTTTTTAGGATCGTTATTTTTATAAATTTTTTGTGATGCTCTCCAATCTTTGGTATAATTTACATATGCATGACCATTTTTATCCCCACTTGTTTATCCCCAAACAAAGATGGTTTATGCAATAAAATGAACATCAAACCACAACGAATGACTGCTCGTTGCTTTTTTACAACTTGTTTTATTTAGAATACACAAGCAGATTCATGGAAAGAAAAAGCTTTTCGACACGATTATCTGTTCAATCGAATAACTTATGAATGCTGAATAAAACAGAAAATCAATGAAAGGAAAAGGACTAGTTTATTATGAAAAACAAAAAAACGATGCGTTTGCTAGCTGCTACTTGGCTGATTGCTCCTACTGTTTTGTCGACTAATGCCGTATTTGCTGTAGATAATCAAACAACCGATCAAACAGTCTCAACAGGTACGTCTACTTCCAGCTCATCTACTAGCGAAACTACGGATTCTTCTACAGAAGGCACAACCGGAACAACTGACTCATCAACAGAATCGTCCGAACCAACTGATCCGGCTGATCCATCAGAAAATGAAAAACCAGCCGAGACATATAACCTTACGATTGCTCCTTCTTTGATAGGGAAGATCCAACTAACTGCTTCGTCAGAGGATACCGCTGAACAGCAACCTTTGAATATCACAGAAAGCGGAACGGTAGAAGGTTTATCAGCAGGAACAAAGATGACTTACACTATTACGCCAGCTGAAGGTGAACAAATTGCTTCCGTCGCTGTGAATGGTGCTAAAGAAGTGAACTATGAGGCAAAGACTTTTACAGTAGGTACGAACAATTTATCTATTACTGCAGAATTTGAACCTGTACCGGATACTTCAACAGAGGAACCAACTGATCCTAGTGAAGAAGTCCCTAGTACACCAGATCCGGAAACGCCAAATAAACCAGATGAGGGTAATAACAACAATAGCAACAATAGCAACAATAATAATGGTTCAAATAATTCAAATAATAATAACAATAATTCGAACAGCGGGAATTCTTCGAATCAAACAAACCCATCTGGATCGAATAACAATGGAAATACTCAGAGAGAACCAAATCATCCAAACAATGGTTCATCGAATGGCGGAACGAACAATGCTTCGTCTCGTCCAAATACAGCAAATCAAAGCGGTATAGAGAATCCATCTTCTGCTTCTTCTGATTTTGTTGTAAAATCACCAATTGATGCTGTATTGCCTACAAATGAAACAAATGTCCAACAAGCAATCGTTCGAGAAGCATTCAAGCATCTTGGAAAACCATACGTATGGGGAGCAAAAGGTCCAAATACTTTTGACTGTTCTGGTTTGACTTATTACGTATATATGAAAGCAACCGGTCATTATATCGGTGGCTGGACAGGCGAACAGCAATATGCAGGTACGCAGATTCCAGTAAGTCAGGCCCAACCTGGCGATCTCGTCTTCTGGGGACCTTCTTCCGGTGTTACTCACCATGTAGGTATCTATATTGGGAACGGACAATTTATCCATGCGCCCCAACCAGGAGATAAAGTTCGAGTAACTTCTATTTCAGATTTCACGCCTGATTTTGCTGTCCGAGTAAACTTAGCAGGTTTACCTGCTGCTTCAGGTTCGCTGACAGGCGGCTCATCTATTTTAGATGGATTAGATGGCTCGTTCCATTTCAGTCAAAACCAAACAACTGATCAGTTCCTGAAAAAGATTGCAGATGATGCACAGGAAATCGGCCAAAAAGAAGGAATCTACGCATCAGTCATGATGGCTCAAGCTATCCTTGAAAGTGGATCTGGAAACAGCTTATTATCAAGCGAGCCAAATCATAACCTTTTTGGTATCAAAGGATCGTATAAAGAAAGCAGCGTGACCTTCAATACACTTGAACAAGATAGTTCGGGACAAAGCTACCAAATCCGCGCCCAATTCCGTAAGTATCCTTCTTACAAGGAAAGTTTGGAAGACTATGCCGACTTGATCAAAAATGGACTGACTGGCAATCCTGACTTCTACAAACCAACTTGGAAGTCAGAAACAAAAGACTACAAAGAAGCAACCAAATATTTGGAAGGACGTTATGCTACAGATCGCCAATATTCACAAAAATTGAACGCGATCATCGAAGCGTACGACCTGACAAAATATGATGAACCGAAAAAAGAAGCAACAACAACTGAAGAAGCAAATACTGAAATTCTCCATATGTCTAAGCGATTCGATGTGCCAATCAAATGGACAACAGATGGCGTGCCAATCACAGGATTAGAATTTTCAACGATAAAACGCGTCAACAATGCTTCTTCCATCTTCCGTGTCGCTTCAATCTGGGATTTGTGGAACACGTTCACGGCAAGACAGATACCAGAAACAACTACTCGTACAGTTAAAGCTGCAACTGTTCCTGTACTAACTTTGTTAAGTTTAGACAAATCATTCTGGCTTGATCTGCCTTTAAAGAAATAGAATAAATAAAAAAGGGCGTGTGACAGTGTCACATTCCCTTTTTTAATTTATTCTATTTCTTTATATTTATTTATTTTGTATTCCGTTACAAATTCGCGTACTTGGTTAGGTTCCAGAGTGACATCTCCAAAACTTTCAAGTCGCTCTGCTCCTGGTAGTTCTTGAGTCTCAAATGTGATACCGCCATGATCTACTAATTTTTTTCCACGCATTTCTGGCCCATCTTCTCCAAAATTTGCGGTAAAAATCACAATTCCTGAAGCATCCGTTTTTACTTGGATTGATACTTTTTCATCAGGGCTCGTCAATTCCACTGCATTTAGCAGATCAGCCTGTTTTTTTAATAAAAATGGATGATCGATACCGCCTACCATCGTTGATTGGCGAAAATCACTGGCGAATACCTCACCTAATTTTTTAGGATGTTGAAAGTCAAATGCTGTACCGCTTACTGAAATCACTTCTCCTGTAGGCGTCGTATCTTTATTGAGCGTAGCGAATAATCGGCTGTTCAACCAAAGCGTATGTTCGTCGATTGGCTGTGTTGGATCACCAGTTAAATTGAAATAAACATGATTCGTCGGATTGAATACTGTTTTCTGGTCACTGATCCCTTGGACTGTCACTCGCCATGTATCATCATTCGTCAGTGTATACCGTACTTCTACGTCTAAAGTGCCAGGAAATCCATTTTCCATGTCTGGACTAGTCTGATAGAAAATGACTGAGGCTTCGTTCTCACCATTAATAACTGTATAATGCCACTGCTTGGCTTCAAAGCTAGGTGCACCGCCATGTAAACAATGGCCAGTATCTGGATCTGTTTTTACTTTGAATGTTTCATCATCTAATTTGAATGTGCCATCCGTGATCCGTCCAGCCATACGTCCGATTGAAGCTCCGATATAAGGATCTTTTTCCAGATATTCTTTTGCTTCATCAAAGCCTAGAACCAACTCTCGTTTTTCATTATCGATCATTGTTTGAAAATGGACGACTCGTGCACCTAGATCACTGACAGACAAAGATGTCCCATTTTGATTCGTGATCGTGATCAAGTGATAGTTTCCGTCAAAATTTTGTTCATTGATTTCCATGTTCCTTGCACCCTCTTTTCTTTCATTTGTACTGATTCCAGTATACATGGAAACCGTTTTCTTAACAGCTTATTCCGTGAGTAACGAGAAAAAATTTACTATATTCTAATAAAAGATCACGAAAGAGGGACTGTGACAAAAACTTGTCACAGTCCCTCTTTCTGAACAAACGGTGTTCCAGAAGTAGCTTCTTCGGAGATAAGCCGAAATTTCTTGAAGCTGATCACTTCTGTCACAACCTCTTTTTCAATACGATTCCAGTATACAACCATGTCGTCAGTACATAGTAGATGAAATACAATACGAAGAAGATCGTAAATGGCACCCAAATATCTTTATATGGATTTTGCATGAATAGACCAAACATTTGTAACCCGAACAAGACATGGACTACACCTAAGATTCCTGGTGCTAAGAATAACACACCTACTTCTCTACGGATCGATTGTTTAAGCAATCCGCGTCGTGTTCCTATCTTTTCAAGCATTTCATAACGAGCGATGTCACTCTTGCTTCCTGACAAGATCTTGAACATCAAACAGCTAGCAAGCATAGTCAAGAAAGCTAAACCTAAGAAGAATCCCATAAATTCAAAACCAGAGAATAGACTATTATATCCTTCATACATTTCATACTTCTGGTTACTGTACTCTACTTTTTGCAAAGATGGATTGTTCGTTTTATTTTGTGTAGCAAGTGCTTTGATTGGTTCCAAGTTTGCTTGGAAGTCTTTGACCTGAACTAGCTGTAAAGTGGATTGTGGCAAACTCAGTTGATCAAATTCCGATTGACTGACTACCTTGATTTCTTTTTCTTGCTGTTCAGGCAATTCATAGCCACGAAGCTCATCTTGTACAGTCAGTTCATTCATTTTTTCAGCAGGAACTTTTTCTTTCGTGATTTTCGGCGGTGTCCCATCTTCATGTTTTATCATGATCAATGGTTGAGCCGCAAATTCACTTGCATTATAGTAAATCGTTCCCGCATCTTCTTTTTGAGTATAAGAAGCAGAAAGTGTTGGTGATAGTTCTTTGATTTTTTGCTGATCTTCTGCCCGAGGATTATTCATCACTAGGTCATAACCAGCAGCATTTTCCGTCATTTCCGAAATTTCATTTCTAAATCCTAGACCTACTGTCAAAGCACCAAGTGCTAAAGCAAACAGCATAGCAACCATGGAGAGCATTTGTGTATATTCACGAATACGAAAACTTAACTGTGACAATGTGAAATTGTTCAATTTTTTCAATGAAATCTGTTCTGATTTCTTTAGTAATGATAAGAAGAAAATGATCACAGAGTGGAAAATGAAATAAGTTCCTAATACGATCGTGACTAGAGCTACTCCCATACCAAAAACTTGATAGGTCCCCACATGTTTCATCATATAATAACCGCAGCCTAGAAAAGCAATCCCTAGTACTACTTCAAGGAAGAACAAGAATTTATGCTGCTTGATTCTTGTTGGTGTCTGATCCGCACGAATCAATGCTAAAATCGGTTTTTTGACAATCGAAAAAGCATTGACAATAGCTGCTAATAAAAACAAAATAGCAAAAAACAAAACGGTGATCAACAACCCATGAATGCTAAAAGGTGTAAAATGCGAAATATTGATATCTAACTGATCCACTAATAATCGGTGGACGATACTTGTCAATCCTACACCGACAGCTGAACCTACTAAGGTAGCCGCGATCCCTACTACGAATGTTTCAGAAAAAATCATCTGTGCGATTTTTCTGCCTTTTGCTCCTAGCATCATAAACATGGCATAGTCTTTTTGTCGCATCGTCATCAAAAAGGAATTCGCGTATAAAATATAAACGAATGTGATGATCCCTAGTAAAACAGAACCTAGTCGGAAAATGATAACTGTAGCAGCAACGACCGTATTGCTTTTCAAAAAGGCTTCGTTGCTCGCCATTGATTCAAACATGTAAAAAATAGCAGATGCCATAACTAATCCTGAGAATAATACCAAGTAATCTCTTAAACGGCTCTTGATCCCAGTAAGTGATAATTTCCAAAGCATAGTCAATCTCCCCCTACTGTTCCAAGTTTCCAAGAATAGATAGTATTTCCCGATAGAAGGAATCCCGGCTTTGATCTCCACGTTTCACTTCTTGATGGATACCGCCATCCTTGATAAATAAAATACGTTGGCAATAACTTGCAGAAAACGGATCATGTGTCACTAGAAGAATCGATACATGATCTTTTGTATTCAATTCGTCCATCGTATCTAAAAGATCACGGGCACTTTTAGAATCCAGCGCACCTGTAGGCTCATCCCCTAATAAAATCGTTGGTTGTGTGATCAACGCACGTGCGGCAGCGACTCGTTGTTTTTGTCCACCAGAAATCTCAGAAGGATAGCTTTCCAAAATATGAGCAATCGATAAACGTTCTGCAATTTTTTGGACACGTTGCTTGATTTCTTTTGGTCTGACACCTTGTAAAGAAAGAGGAACAGCGATATTTTCTTGTGCTGTCAAACTTTCTAATAAATTGAAATCTTGGAAAATAAAGCCGATTTCATTCGCACGAAAATCTGCTAGTTGATTTCCTTTTAATGTCGTCACATCTTTTTGATTGATTCGGATATGTCCATCTGTTGGTTTGTCTAATGTGGATAAAATATTCAAAAGCGTTGATTTACCTGAACCGGAAGCACCCATGATGCCAATAAATTCACCTTTTTCTACATCGAAGCTGATGCCACTTAATGCTTGCGTCTTTTTCTCATTGTTTTTCCCGTATACTTTTGTTACATTCTGTACTTCGACTATTTTGTTCATTTCTTTCCCTACCCTTTAATTAGTTTTTCTAGTGCTGTTTTCGGCACATCTTTTTTTTCGACTTCTTCATATGAAGTGACACCTTTCTTTTTGTTCCAGGTGATTTTCAAATATGCTCCTTTACGAAGCGGTCGAGTCAATTGCCCATTGAAATCTAGTTCTTTTTCCTTACCCTCTTTCGTATAACCAGGCAGGATATATCTATAGTTGACTATTTCTTGTCCAGAGTCTGCTTTGGAGACTGTTTTTGCACCATCTGTCGTAATCTGTACATAGTATTCTTCTCCGCCCATCACTACGTAATCTGCGATTTTCACCCCTGCAAGTGCCACAACGATGAAAACAAGTAGTCCGATCAGAATTTTTTTCACTTTTTCCCCTTCTCTCTTACTTTATATATTGATTATAGAAAAAAACGAACAATTATGCCTTCGAATCATCTATCATTCTTCTTTCAATTTTGTCATTTTCATTGAACAACTAAAAAAGAGTTTAAGACAATCGTCCTAAACTCCTTCTTCCTATCTTACAAAAACTATATCACTTACGGTCTTTCATATCGCCTGTATTGATAACGGGTTGCGTTCCTTTGTCTGTAATGATTGAGACAAGTAAATTATTGATTAATTGGACTTTTCGATCATCGGTGAAATTGATTTCTTGTCCTTCTTCGATTTGTTCCAAAGCCATTTGAGTGATCGTGACAGCTCCTTCAACAATGGTTTGTCGAGCAGACAAAATAGCTCTTGCTTGTTGACGTTGCAGCATGGCACTGGCGATTTCTGTTGCATAGGCTAAATGATTCAATCGTGTTTCGATTACTTCGACACCTGCTACTGCTAAACGCTCTTGCAACTCCTTTTTCAACTCGTCAGACACTGCCGTAGTGTTTCCTCGAAGCGTCAAATCATCATCATTGAAGGTATCATACGGATATTGGCTAGCGATATGCCGGATGGCTGTCTCACTTTGGATTTCTACAAAATCTTGATAATACGCTACATCGAATAATGCCTTTGCTGTATCAATGACTTTAAACACGACTACTGCTGAGATTTCGATGGGATTTCCGTCTAAATCATTGACTTTTAAAACAGAACTGTTGAAATTCCGAACTTTCAACGAAACAGTCATTTTTTGTGCCAAAGGAATCGTAAGGAAAAAGCCATTTTCCCGGATCGTACCTAAATATTGTCCAAAAAACAAAATCACTTTTGCTTGATTAGGGCTGACTACAGTTGCCGAACTTAGCAACAGTAACGCGATCAGCCAAAGAAAAATACTTAAAAATAGTGCCCAAACTTTCGCTTGCCACATGCCTAAATAGAAGAAAAATAAACCAACTAAAGCTAATACGACCAAACTGACGATTCCTGCATAACCATTGATATAAATTGCTCTTTTTTCTCTCATTCTACTTTCTGCGCTCCTTTATCCTTCAATAAATATAGTGTTGCTTTTTAATCCTTTTTTCGAATTCGCGCCATTGCACCTTCTAGTTCCAAATCTTTGTCTTCAGTGATGTACCAACCGCTTGCTTGTGTTCCTCCGGCTGCTTGCGGCAAATAATCCAATCTTGTTCGAACCCAGTGTTTTTCTTCTGTAAAATAGTCTTCTACCAAGATTTCTAGATCCATTCCTGCTGAAAGAGGCAAGTCTTCCCGAACAGATTTAAAGATAAATCGTTCCTTCTCCCCATCATACTTCAATATTCCTGTATCGATAATCGGTAAAGAATAATAGTCCAGTTCTTTCTTCACCGTCAATAAATGTTTGAAAACTTCATGGTACACTTGCTCTAATTGACGACCTTCTGAATTGTTCGGATAGTTGACCATCACTTTTTCTTTATCTGGATCATAAAAGGTTTGACTTAGTTGAGTGATATAAGTATGTAATCTTTCCATTTCTGTTTTTAACTTTTCTCTTTGACCTTCTTC
Organism: Enterococcus sp. HMSC076E04; assembly: GCF_001814285.1. Classification (NCBI taxonomy): domain Bacteria; kingdom Bacillati; phylum Bacillota; class Bacilli; order Lactobacillales; family Enterococcaceae; genus Enterococcus; species Enterococcus sp. HMSC076E04. The sequence goes on from NZ_KV815601.1 coordinate 30,380, forward strand.
TGCCTTCATATACTTTTTCACCCTGTTTTCTTTATAGATATGTTCTTACTTATTTTACTATAGTTATGTGTGTTAAGCGATGAAAAACAGCAAAGATCCTTCCGATCTTTGCTGTTTTTTCTTAAACTATCCAGTTGTTTGCTAGATCAATCTGTTTCATCGTCTTCTTGATCTGTCGTGATATTGATCGAAGTGTCTTTGGCAGTGATCTTCAGCCGTTTCTGTCCTTGCTCTAACAACGTATTTGTTATTGGCTGGTAGTCTTTTTCAATATGAGATTCACCAGATGTTTGGAGAGTATAGCCACTGTTTTCCATCTCATGCAAAGATAAATTACTATTGTTTAGAGTGACGTTTCCTTCTTTGCTGACCAAACTGTCTTCTAGATGTAAATTGCTGCTTTCTCCTATGACGGTCAAGTTATCCACCTTGACTTCATCTAAACGAAGAGAACCTAATTCATCTTTCGCCGTTATTGTTCCTCCCGTAAATTCATTGAATGATACCCAACCATCGTGTGTCATAGTATTTACTTTTTTGATCGATACTTCGTTGATGTCGATTGCACTATTATTCCCTTCGATTGTCAATTCAGATAATTCCTGATCTGCAGGGACAACAATAGTGATTTGTGCACTGGTGTCTTCCAAACTAATAATCGCACCTTCTGATTTTTTGACTGCATTCACGGTCAATACACCATTTTTCTCCTTTATTTCTGGCTTTTCTGTCTTATCGTAGGTCGTTTTTATCTCAAAATCCAACCCGCGTATGACTGACACTGTTTGATGTTCTGCATGGATGACGATTTTGTTTGCCTTTTTGATTTTTTTCGTCTCCGTCACCATATCGATCAATCGAGGGCCATCATCCCAAGTCAGACTCTTTTGAGCGCCTAATGTATAAGTTGCACCTGCTAGGAGTCCGCCAGTAACCATCAGGATAATACCGGTAATCAAAAAATGTTTCAATCTCATTTATCTGTCCTCCTTCAAGCGCCCGCTGAATGCAGATCTCTTTTTGTAATAAAACGCCGTCCCATCCATTTAACAAAGTTCATCATGACATAAAAAAGCCATTTTGTTCCTTTCAGCAACAGTGGCGAAATAAATACTGCGCTTCCCGTGGCGAACAGACCAACACCGATAAAGAATAACCCACTCAGAATCGATTGACCAAACACACTGATTCCTGAGATGATCATGAATAAGCCAATACCTAAGATACTGATACATAGAACATAGATACTAAAAATGAGCGCCAGCAAAGCAATCAATAGTCCCCCAATAACCAATATAAACCCCAATGCTAGTGGAATGAGGACAGGAGAAGCAAATAAACCGATAATGATTAACCAAATCAGACGCATTTGTCTTTTTGGACTCCTCACTAACTCGTCTTCTGCTTGTTCTTCTTCTGAAAAGTAACTGATTTTTAATTTTAAAGCAAACTGCTTTGGTGTACCATATTCATCAATGACCTGATCTAATGTTTTTCCGGAATCTAAAAAATATTCCTCATAATATTGGATCAAATCAAAACGATCGTCTTCAGGAATTTCTTGAAGATGATCCACAACTTCATTCAAATAATCATTCATTTGTGCTCTCCTCCAATAACCGGTCTAAAGAATCTCGAAAAACAATCCATTCATCAATAATTTCTTCTAAATGACGACTTCCTATTGGTGTCAACGAGTAATATCGACGGTTCCTACCTTCAAAAGGTTCATCATAGGTCTCAAGATACCCTTCTTTTTTCAATCTTCTCAAAACCGGATAAAGTGTAGATTCACTGACTGAGAGACTTTCTTGTACGATTTTTGTTAAGGCATAACCATACATATCTTCTTTGCTTAATGCTGCTAACACAGTGCCATCAAGAAGAACAGTTGGAATCTGGATGTGCATTACGTCACCTTCTATTCTCAAGTGTAATATTTTATTACAATCTATATTATACATCATATAATATAGTTTCAAAATCAGTTTGTCAAATACAAAAAAAACTGACTAAAAGGTTTGATCCCTTTTAGTCAGCAAAAAATGGCTTCTCTTTGATTATTATTATAACAGTGGCATGATCCAATTCGTCCACATCCAACTTAGTGGCATGATAACGATCATTGCTGGTATCATGTCAGCTACTGGGAACATTTTCACGTTGATCATTCTAAAACCGGTAGCAACCATCAAGAATCCACCGCAAGCTTTAAAGTCTAAGATCATATCTGGTGTAGTCAATGGATAAATAAATTTTGCCAATAAGAACAAGATATAAAAAATAATGAATTGGGGAATCGCTACTACGGAAACGACATATCCTAAATTACATGCAAAAATTGCTGCTGTGAAAAAATCAAGGACAGATTTAGAAATCAAAATCGTACTATCTCCAGTCATCCCAGAATCTAAGCTTCCATAAATCCCCGTACCACTTGCACAAAATAAAACAATGACCGTCACTAATGTGCTGATAAATTCATCGTGGGTCATACCAAGCTTTTCACTAGGAAAGATTTTAGAAATAGGCACTTGCATCAACGCAGCGCCCTTGTTAATCCCATTACCTAAATGAACAATCAGTCCAATCGCTGTTCCTATCACCAAAGCAAAAATAACAGCTGGCATATTTTTCATTGGCGCAATGGAATAGATACCCATCCCCATTGAACACACACCAAAAACCATCGTCAGCTGCGCTTTAAAGTGTTCGCTTAGTTTATTTCCTACTAATCCGCCAATTAGTCCGCCAAGCAAAACGGAACCTACATTGATCAAAACTCCAGTTGGCATCAAAAAAACTCCTCTCTTTCTCTATAAAGCGAAAATTATTACAGAAAATTTTCTGCAATCACTGCTTTCACTGCAAGAAAGATTGTACCAGACAGAGTAGGTTACACCAATTCATTTTTTGTGTTAAAGTATTCTTTATTGGAATAAGTAGGAGGAATATGATGGATATCCATAAATTTGAAGTTTTTCTTGATTTAGCCGAAACAATGAATTTCACCAAAACTGCTGAACGACAATTCACCACCCAAGGAAACATTTCTAAACAGATTCTTTCGTTAGAAACAGAACTAGACGTAAAATTATTCGAACGTGCCCATAGAAAAATCGAGTTGACCGAAGCTGGAAGCTTGTTGCTCCCTTATGTAAAAAATGTCGTAGAACAATACCATGCCATGCAAGAAGTGCTTGAAACCTATACGCAAGAAAACAATCTTTCATTAAATATCTTAACGATACCAACCATGATCAATTACCAAGGCTTTTCCAAGATTACCGAATTTTTGAAACGTCATCCTGAATTTACGGTCCAGTTGAAAGAAGTGGAAAGTATCGAACTGACTTATGACGATACAAATGAACATAGTGATACGATCCACTTTGCCAGAAGCTTCCAGGCCCCACCAAGTTCGATTGAGTGGCTACCTACTGAAACAGACGATTTTGTAGCAGTTCTGCCTAAAACCCATCCTTTAGCTGCTAAAAAGAAATTGGATCTAAGTGAACTGAAAAAGGAGAATTTTTTGGTTCTTGGCCCTACTACGAACTTGTATCAACCTGTGCTGGACTTGTGTCGCGAAGCTGGATTTGAACCGAGAATCTCTTATAAAGGATCTAGGACCGACTTGATCATCAATATGATTGCAAATGACATGGGGATTGCTATTGTTATGGAAAAAACAGTCAAAAATCTGTTAAAAGAAAATACTGTGATCCTCCCCATCTCTCCAACAAAAGAAAGTTATCTCGCATTTACGCGTAAAATCGGTGAACATTCTTTGGCTTCAGACACATTTTGGGAGTATTTGAAACAAGAAGAGAACTAGGCCCTTCATTTTCTGTCTATCAATCCATCCAAAAAAGAGAGCGACTCATGACTTTCGCTCTCTTTTTTGCATCATATCCTTGTTTCAATGACACATCTATCATTTCTCGTAGTTCAATAAGAAAGCAGCGATTTTATGTCGAAAGAACCGTAAGAACATTTCCCTCATCACAAAAAAACGACTCCCCCCCTAAAAACCTTCAATCGAATTTTTAGGGGGGGTTATTCTTTTTCCTATTGTTTACTTAACCGTATCATTGCTGTCGTTCCTACTCCTTCGATACTGCTATAATCAATACGACCATCATGCAGTTCTAGAATTTTTTTGACCAGTGAAAGTCCTAGCCCATTCCCAGAAATTTGACGGCTTGTATCTCCTTGATAAAATTTTTCAAACATTCGATCTCTGGTCTCTTCATTCATTCCTACACCTGAATCGGTCACTTCCAGTACAATCTCTGTGGCTGTCTCAAATAGTTTGATATGAATCTGTCCATTGACTTGATTGTACTTTATGGCGTTATCCATGATATTCAACCACACTTGGTACAAAAACTCTTCATTGCCTGTGTAATTTACTGCAGCCAGTTCGATATCCAATTCTAGCTGTTCTTTCTCCCATTTAGGCTGCAAAAAAACGATTACTTCTCGAATTTGTTCATCTAATCGGTACTCTTTTTTTTCCAGTTGGATACGCTGGTTTTCCAGTTTGTTCAATTTTAAGATGTTCTCTGTTAATTGTGAAAGCTGCGTGATACTTTCGATAATCCGATATAAAAATATTTGGCGTTCTTCGTCAGAGAGATTTGGGGCTTGTAACAATTGTACATATCCTTGGATCGTTGCTAATGGTGTTTTGAATTCATGGGATACACTGGACACAAAATCATTCCTCAATGTTTCGATACTATTGAGTTCTTGGACCATAACATTGAAATCTTTATACAGTTGCTGTACTTCTGCTACTTTCTGCTGCTCATCCATTCGAATCGAAAAATCTCCCGTTGCTACCAGACTCATATTTGTCCCTAGTGCACTGATTGGATGCAGAATACGCCGCCCAACAAAAATCGATATTCCTGTACCCACGATCATACTGAACCCTGCAAAGACGAATAACGGGTATAGCGTTGGTTTTCCAGCCGATTCAGCAGGTGAGATAGAATGCCGAGACAATAAGAAAATAAAACCAAGAAAACACAGCAGTGTCACTAAGATCGAAATGAAGACAATACTGGCAAAATAGATCCATAATTGTGAAAATAGCTTTTTTTTCATCTTTAAATAACCGCCTTATAGCCTAGTCCCCGTACTGTCATGATTTGAAAATCTTCCGTCTTTTCAAAACGGGTCCTTAAACGTTTGATATGTACATCGATCGTTCGTTCTTCTGTATTCGTATCTAATCCCCAAATGTCATCCATCAACTGTTGGCGAGTGAAGATCTTGTTGGGATAAGACAGTAATTTATACAGAAGCAGAAATTCTTTTTGAGGCAGAATCAACGAATGCTGATCTTGTAACACTGTATAAGTATCCAGCTCTAATTTTGTTTGTCCAATCATCAAGCTACTGCTGTAATTGATTTTTGAACGTCGAAGCAATGCTTCCACACGTAGGATCATCTCATTGACATCGATGGGTTTTGTCATATAATCATCTGCTCCTAGTTTGAACCCGCGTTTCTTATCCTCAAAATCGGCCTTTGCCGTAATCATCAGAACAGGTGTGTCAAATCTGGTGCTACGTAATGAGTCTAGCAAGTCATAGCCATCCATTTTCGGCATCATGATATCTGTAATGATCAATTCTATACGTGTCGCTTCTAGTTTTTTCAGCGCATCCTCTCCATTCAGTGCAGTGATGACTGAAAAGCCCGCTCGTTCCAACACAGAACGGTAAAGCAACTGTAATTGCGGATCATCTTCTACTATTAAAATACGATTCATTGTTCTCCCTCTGTTTTTTGAAAAATTTCTAGATTTTTTCTTGCAGTTCATCTTCAGTTAACATTTATTTTGTATACTACGATCATTGTTCTGATATACTTATTAGTATACCGAATATTTCAATACGGGAGAAGGGTGATTATGCTTCAATTAAAAGATATAAAAAAATATTATAAAGTCGGCGAAACCACCACTAAAGCATTGGATGGTGTATCTGTCGCTTTCAGACAAAAAGAATTCGTAGCGATTTTAGGTCCTAGTGGTTCTGGTAAAACGACTATGCTGAATGTGATTGGTGGACTAGATAATTATGATTCCGGTGATATGGTGATCAACGGAAAGTCTACTAAAGACTTCAAAGACAACGACTGGGATGCCTACCGAAACAATTCTATCGGGTTCATTTTCCAAAGTTATAACTTGATTGGTCATTTAGGCATTATTGAAAATGTTGAACTTGGGATGACATTAAGTGGTGTTTCTAAAGACGAAAAACGAAAACGGGCAGAAGATGCCTTGCATCGGGTCGGCTTGACAGATCATATGCACAAAAAGCCAAATCAGCTATCTGGTGGACAAATGCAGCGGGTAGCAATCGCTCGAGCGCTAGCCAATGATCCAGATATCCTTTTGTGTGATGAGCCAACCGGAGCTTTAGATACAGAAACAAGTATCCAGATCATGGAACTGATCCAAGAGTTATCGAAAGAAAAATTAGTGATCATGGTCACACATAATCCTGAACTGGCCAATCAATATGCAGACCGGATCATTGAATTTTCTGATGGTAAGATCTTAACGGATTCCCATCCTCACATCGAACGACCAAAAGATGATCAATTTAACCTACGCAGAACGAAGATGAGTTTTTGGACAGCGTTGAAGCTTTCTTTCAACAATATCCGAACAAAAAAAGGACGTACTTTCTTGACTTCCTTTGCTTCCAGTATCGGGATCATCGGAATCGCGATCGTCCTTTCCCTTTCTTCTGGTTTCCAAAAGCAAATCGATAACACGCAAGCTGAAACGATGGCGAAATTTCCGATCACTATTTCTAAGGTAACGACTAACCAGACCCGTGACGATGCTGGATTAGGTGCAAGCAAAGCAGAGTATCCAGACAGCAAAACGATCACAGCAAAAGTCAGCGAAGAAGACAAAGCACAGCATACGAATAAGATCGATCAAACCTACGTCGATTATGTAACAGACATCGATCCTAATTTAAGTAATAATATTGGGTTTACTCGTACAACAGGAATCAATCTTTTACGTGATGTAAATGGCAAAGTACAGCCTGTCAGCTTCTCGAATCAAAACCCTGATGCGGAATCTCTTTCCTTGTCTAGTACGATGTCAGCAATGACAGGTGTGGGAGTGTCAAGTTTCCCTACACAGCTTGACACTAGCAAAGAAAACTTTTTAAAAGACAATTATTCTTTACTTGCCGGAAGTTATCCAGCCTCAGCAACAGATGTCGTGCTGATCGTAGACGGCAACAATAATACTAATATCAATGCATTGAAAAATCTTGGATTTGATGTGAAGGAAGACGAAAAACTTGATTTCGATGAGATCGTCGGTACAACATTCAAGTTAGTAAACAACAATACTTACTATACAAAACTTCCAACTGGGAATTTCATTCCTAATACAGATTATGATTCGATGTACCAGAATTCTTCAGATGAATTGAAGATTTCAGGAATCCTACGCGTGAAGTCTTCTTCTACAATGAATCTCTTATCGCCAGGAATCGCTTATAGTGATCAATTAACGACTCAAATCGTCAATGAGAACAAAGAATCAGAAATCGTCAAAGCCCAAAAAGACAGTGATGTAAATGTCTTAACTACTGAAAAAGTTGACGAAAATGCCAAACAAACATTGCTTAGTTATTTAGGCGGAGACAGCTTGCCTTCAAGTATCATGATTTATCCGAACAATTTTGAAGACAAAGAAAAAATCTTGGATTATTTAGATGATTACAATAAAGGCAAATCAGATGAAGATAAAATCATTTATACTGATTTAGCTGGAACGATGACTGAACTGACTGGCGGATTGATGGATGCTATCACTTATGTCCTCATTGCTTTTGCAGGGATCTCTTTAGTAACAAGTATGATCATGATCAGTATCATTACTTATACATCTGTGATTGAACGGACAAAAGAAATCGGTGTACTAAAAGCTTTAGGTGCACGGAAAAAAGACATCACTCGCGTATTTGACGCAGAAACGTGTATTTTAGGTATTTCTTCTGGGATACTAGGTGTGTTTATTGCCTGGCTAGCTACATTCCCTATCAATAGCATCTTGTACAGCATGACGGATCTAAAAAATGTTGCGCAACTAAATCCTGTCCATGCGATCATTCTAGTGATTGTCTCTACTGTATTGACGATGCTTGGCGGTCATCTTCCTGCACGAATGGCAGCGAAAAAAGACGCTGCTATCGCTTTGCGTGCAGAATAAAGCTATTCGTTTTTTCCAATTACTACAAAGGGTGGTGACAAAATTGTTGTCACCACCCTTTTTTTGAATAAACAGCTTTTCATAACCTCTCGATAAACGGCGTTCTCCTTCCAACTCCTCGGTCACAACCTCTGATTCACGGTGTTCCTGAAGTAGCTTCTTCGGAAATAAGCCGAAATGTCACAAAAATTTGAGAAGCAATTTTCGTACATTCCTTCTTATTTCTTGAAGCTGACCACTTCTGTCACAACCTCTTGCCTATTTATAATTCTGGAATATGGTTTTCCCCTTTGAGCCACAGTTCTTGCGGTGTATATTTGTCTTTTCCATTTATGAATACTGTTCCATCTGCTTCAATCGTTACTTCAGTCCCAATCCACATATTAGTAGACAAAGCGAGAAGATTTTTTCTTTTTCCTCTTCCTTTTTTTCCAAATTGCAAGGCATCGGTTATCTCTTCTGTCCAATGAGATTTCACGTATTTTACTTCCCCGTTTTCAAATGTAACTTTCAAAATATTCGCTATATTTTCTACTTTTACTGCTTTAGGAAATGACTCCTCCATTTTTTTCACTTTCCTTCCATTAGGATTTAGTATGCGCTTTCTTATTGTTGTAAGTATATCATAATTTATTCTATTATCAAAAAACCGTATCCATTCCATTAAGGAATATTTTATCAAACAAGTTGAATTGTTTTCCTCCTTTGTACCTTTTACTATAGATAGGTAAAGACAACTAAGGAGGAATTTTTCATGACAGATCAACCGTATGATTTAAGAAAAGTCATCGAAGAACTAAAAACACTTCCAGGTCAATATCACGAAACAGATATTGAAATCGATCCTGAAGCAGAATTATCTGGTGTTTACCGTTATATCGGTGCTGGCGGTACAGTAAAACGTCCGACTCAAGAAGGACCAGCTATGACTTTCAACAATATCAAAGGTTTCCCCGGCACACGTGTGAACATCGGGACAATGGCTAGTCGTAAACGTGTAGGTGAAATTTTGCACCATGATTATCGAACACTTGGCCGTTTCTTGAAAGACGCTGTAGAAAATCCAATCAAACCTGTGAAAGTAGACAAAGCAGACGCTCCAGCACAAGAAGTGGTTCATCTAGCTACCGATGCAGACTTCGATATTCGCAACATTTTGCCTGCACCTACAAATACTCCTGAAGATGCAGGTCCATACATCACGATGGGTGTAGTCTTAGGATCAGATCCAGAAAAAACAATGAGCGATGTAACGATCCATCGTATGGTCCTAGAAGACAAAGATACGATCGGTATGTACATCATGCCTGGTGGGCGCCACATTGGTCACTTCCAAAAACAATTTGAAGCATTGAATAAACCAATGCCTATCACTATCAATATTGGTTTAGATCCAGCAATTGCCATTGGTACGACTTTCGAACCACCTACCACTCCACTTGGCTACAACGAACTATGGTGTGCAGGAGCTTTGCGTAACGAACCTATTCAAATCGTTGATGGTGTAGTAGTCGATGAAGTGGGTATTGCTCGTGCTGAATTCATCATTGAAGCAGAAATCATGCCAAATGAAACAATGCAAGAAGATATCAACACGAACTCAGGGAAAGCAATGCCAGAATTTCCTGGTTATACTGGGGATGCTAATCCAGCTGTACAAGTAGTAAAAGTCAAAGCAGTTACTCATCGAAAAGACAATCCAATCATGCAAACAACGATTGGTCCAAGTGAAGAACACGTATCTATGGCCGGTATTCCTACAGAAGCAAGTATTCTTGCCTTGGTTGATAAAGCTATTCCAGGAAAAGTAGTAAATGTCTACAATCCTCCTGCAGGTGGCGGTAAATTGATGACCATCATGCAGATTCGTAAAGAAAACGAAGCGGATGAAGGTATTCAACGCCAAGCAGCTATTCTTGCCTTATCAGCCTTCAAAGAATTGAAGACAGTCATTTTAGTCGATGAAGATGTTGATATTTTCGACATGAACGATGTAGTTTGGACTTTCAACACTCGTTTCCAAGGAGATAAAGACATTATTGTGCTCCCAGGAATGAGAAACCATCCATTGGACCCATCAGAATTACCAGAATATAATCCTGGCTCTATTCGTTTCCGTGGGATGAGTGCAAAAACTATCTTTGACGGTACAGTTCCTTTCGATATGAAAGAACATTTTGTACGTGCAAAATTCCAAGAAGTAGAAGATTGGGAAAAATATTTGAAATAATGAATGATCTGCAACTGTTTTGACATCATAAAAAGGAGTGCGGAAAATGGAACAATTGGCACAACGGAAGAAAAAAATCGTGATTGGTGTAAGTGGCGCTTCGGGCACCATTTATGCCATCAACCTAGTGAAGAAACTAAAAGAATATCCGATGGTAGAAACACACGGAATCATCAGTCCATGGGCAAAACAGAACTTAAAGCTGGAATCCGACTTATCCCTAAATGAATTCGAAAGCCTGTTTGATTACCATTATTCAAACAAAGATCTAGGTGCTGCTGTCGCCAGCGGATCATTTTTGACCGATGGAATGATCATCGTACCGGCAAGTATGAAAACAGTCGCAGGTATCTCTGTTGGTTTAGGCGACAACCTGATTGCACGTGCTGCTGATGTAACAATGAAGGAGCAACGAAAGTTAGTCATTGTCCCTCGTGAAACGCCATTAAATGCCATTCACTTGGAAAACTTGACTAAATTAGCACGACTAGGTGTGCAAATCATACCACCGATCCCTGCTTTTTATAATCAGCCTCAAACGATCCAAGATCTTGTTGATCACCATACAATGAAACTTTTGGATCAATTTGGGATTGTAAATGAACATTCAAAACGTTGGCAAGGTGATTAATATGGAAAAAGAAACGATAGTTGAAGTAACAAAACTAGGTTTCACGATCCAAGCCGCTGTTAAAGTAATCGGTAAAGACTTATTGATTACTTTAACAGGCGGAGATACACCACATATCGGAACAGTCACTACATTTTCTCGTGATACAGAGATCCAAACTGTACGTTTCCCTAGCCACGATGGTCGTTTCCACAAAGACGATGTCTTAGCCGAAAAAATAGCTGTGGTCATCAAAAATGCCGTTCCAGGAAGCTGTACGATCACTTCCGGTATCCATGTTGACCATATCTCCAATGCACAAATCAACGCTTCTTTTCCGATGTCAGAAGAGTTAGGTTACAAGATTTTAGATTGGTTGGAAAAAACAGATTTCCATATCAAAGAACCCGTTTATTATAAAGATGGTGAAAAACCATTATGAAAGAAGAGGTTGTGAAATCAGCGTTATGAGCGAATACCGAGGGTCAGCTGATTGAACACCGTTTATCAAAGAGGTTGTGACACATCTTTTGTCATAACCTCTTGTTTTTATTTTTGCTTCACTGTAACTGCTACGATATCACCAATATCTTTTCCGATGTTTTTACGAATATCTTTTCGTAGTCCAAGGATATAGCAGACCGAACCATCTAAATTTTCACTCCCATATTCACGATACTGCCTTCGTACGGCACATTATCAAAAGTTGCTTGGACTTTCACTCTTCCAGCACCGAATTCTTCTCTTATATCATATGGAAAAACAATATATGCGCCACCCTTGCCGACTTCGGAAGCATAGATTTTTGATTCAAAAGAATAAGTTTTCCTCATTTTATTCCTCCTATTTTTTATATCTAGTATAGCATAGCAAAAAAAGAAGGAACTGTGACAAAAGTCTTGTCGCAGTTCCCTT
>NZ_KV815602.1:0-557 GCF_001814285.1 Enterococcus sp. HMSC076E04
GAGGGTCAGCGGTTCGATCCCGTTAACCTCCATATGAGCCGTTAGCTCAGTTGGTAGAGCATCTGACTTTTAATCAGAGGGTCACAGGTTCGAGCCCTGTACGGCTCATATTTTTGCGGGTGTGGCGGAATTGGCAGACGCACTAGATTTAGGATCTAGCGCCTTACGGCGTGGGGGTTCAAGTCCCTTCACCCGCATAATTTAAGTTTTACATGCCGGCTTAGCTCAGTTGGTAGAGCATCTGATTTGTAATCAGAGGGTCGAGGGTTCAAGTCCTTTAGCCGGCATCTTTAAACACGCGGAAATAGCTCAGTGGTAGAGCACCACCTTGCCAAGGTGGGGGTCGCGGGTTCGAACCCCGTTTTCCGCTTTGCCAAAGCAATCGCGCCGGGGTGGCGGAACTGGCAGACGCACAGGACTTAAAATCCTGCGGTGAGTGATCACCGTACCGGTTCGATTCCGGTCCTCGGCATTTCAAATATGCGCCCATAGCTCAACTGGATAGAGTGTTTGACTACGGATCAAAAGGTTAGGGGTTCGACTCCTCTTGGGCGCGT
>NZ_KV815603.1:0-19260 GCF_001814285.1 Enterococcus sp. HMSC076E04
GATGCAGAGCAGCTTTTTCACAACCTCCTACACGATGTTCAAAATATTATTCGCCTTTTGCTTCTTTCACTAATTTCGCGAATGCTTGTTGTTGGAATTCAGCAGTTAAGGCTTTCGTACGTTGTTCTTGTTCTGCTTTGCTCATTTGCGGATTTTCAGTCATTGCTTTTACCATACCGTCTTGCACATAAGCTTTTGCTTCACTTTCCATCGTACTTTGCTGTTTCTTCACTAATTCAGCTAACTTGGATGCTTGGTCCGTACTTAATTCTACCCATGTCTCTGGGATTTTGAATGTATTCACTCGGCTGTCATATTCGTGATTGTTATCAGCAATATTGAACCAGAATTTATACATGTCGTTTTTGTATTCCCAATAAGTAGTTTTCGTCACTTTTTCAGCATCGCCGTCCGTCTTTTCTACTTTATTTGTTTCGTTATCCGTACCAGTTGCTTTTGGTTTCTCTTGTTTTTCATTCGTTCGGTAAAGATACACTTTTTCTTTTCCATTCCCTAAAGCTTTATACAAAAGCATATCTGCTCCTTGGGAATCAGCACTAGAAACAATTTTTTCTGTTTTCGTTTCCGTTACTTTTTCCATTCCAAAGTGATTGGACAAATTAGCGACGATCAAACTTAGTGAAGCGACGAAGATTAGTCCGAAAATCAAAGATAAAAAGGTTTGCCATGTTTTTTTAGCGAACACGTTCGTTAAAGCAAAAGCAAGCAAGCTGACAATCAAAACTCCAATAATCATGCATTATCCCCCGCTTTCGTTAGAACAGGTTCTTTTTTCTTCAATAAAAAGGCAATAATAAAGCCAAGGATCCCAAAGATGATCGCTACGATAAACGCGGCATGGTAACCTGACAGTGTGGCATTGATTGCCTGATCTTTATAAGCTAATGGTGTATTGTCCAATACAGATTTGCTTGGGATATTTGCTTTTGTCACATTCGTCAACACACTGATCAAAATAGCTGTACCGATCGAGCTTGCAATTTGACGGAATGTATTATTTACCGCTGTCCCGTGACTGATCAAGTTATTTGGCAATGCATTCATACCAGAAGTCGTTACCGGCATCATGACCATGGAGATCCCAAACATACGGATCGCATAAAGGATCACGATATATAAAACTGGAGTCGTTTTTGTCAAGAAAGCAAATGGTGCAGTTGCGGCTGTTAAAATGAACATCCCTGTAATGGCTAAACGTTTCGCGCCGTATTTATCGAAAATCGCACCCGTAACGGGCATCATAGCCCCCATGATCAAAGCACCTGGCAACAACATCAAGCCAGAATGGAATGCTGATTCTCCGCGAATGTTTTGGATATACAACGGCACGACCATTTCTGCCCCTACCATCGCCATATTCGTTACACCGGCTAAAACAGCTGCAATCGTAAATGTAGATGATTTGAATACGCGAAGTTCCAAGAATGGATGTTCCAAATGTAATTGACGCCATGAGAACAAGGCGATGAAAATCACACCAACGACTAAGAAACCAATTACTTTCAAGCTTCCCCAGCCATCATCACCTACACTAGAAAATCCGTAAAGCAAACTACCGAATCCAATCGTTGACAAAATAGCTGATAAAATATCAATGCTAGGATTTGACAGTGGAATAACACTTTTCATTAGGAAGAATGCTAAAACCAAGACAAGAACAACGATTGGCAGTACCATACCAAACAAGTCACGCCAATGGTAGTTATCAATGATGTAACCAGATAATGTAGGGCCTAAAGCAGGAGCAAGCCCAATAACGATTCCTGACATCCCCATTGCTGATCCTCTTTTTTCTGGTGGGAAAATAGACAACATGATATTTTGCAATAATGGCATCGATACTCCCACACCGCAAGCTTGGATCAAGCGACCGATTAGTAATGTACTAAAATTAGGTGCTGTAAAACAAGTAATCGTTCCGATCAAAAAGATCGTCATGGCAGAAAGATATAAATTTCTTGAACTGAATTTATTGATCAGCCATGCTGTTATTGGGATCATGATCCCGTTGACTAGCAAGAAACCAGTCGTTAACCATTGCACATCAGACGCTGAAATATCGAAAGCTTTCATCAATGTAGGAAAAGCTGTCGTCAATAAGGTCTGATTCAAAACGGTACAAAATGTACCAATTAATAAGACAACAACTAAAAGTGTCCGATTATATGGTTTTCCGTAAATATCTACGGGTTGGTTGTTACTCATATTTCTCCTTCTTTCTGAATTTTTTCTGAAACTACTAGAATACTTTAGTCCTAAATCCGCCATTTGTCAACCTACTTGACACATTAGTTAATACAGATATAATTAAGGAAAGTAAGAGGACAAAAGGAGTGACAAAAATGGTTGGGGCTTCCCTTAAACGTTTGTTGGAAAACGATCAATTGGTTGTTGGCATCAGTGAATTAAGTGATATCGTCGGTGTGTCTCCACGTCAATTAAGGTATTGGGAACAAAAGGGATTCATTCGTTCGATCGAAGCTGATGCGAATTGTCCTAGAAAATATCGTTTGCCTACAGTTATAAAAGTAGAACTGATCAAAAAATACTTAGATGACGGATTTACCTTATCTAAAGCTGCAGAAAAGGCAGAAATCCGACAAAAGAAAATGCATCATGTCCGCAAAGTTTTTTCAAAAGCAATCAAAGATATCGAATTGATCGACGAACGCTATACGATTTTACAAATTGGCAACTTCAAAGAAGAGAATGCGAAGATGTACATCATTCATGACAACGAGACAGACGAATTGTCTTACAAACTCCTTCCTGTCGATGAAAAAGCTGACTACGAGCAGCTGTTAAAAGAACTCTAAGCTCCGCTAATCTCCTAAACATCAGACTTTTTAAAAAGTAGATGATACATATAACACTTAGAAAAAGCCTGTTTGAACATAAGAATATCCGAACGGTGATCTGCATTTCTTTCATATAGAAAGGAAGCATCCATCACTGTTCGGATATTTTTTAGTTTATTTTTTTCGGTTGTTTTCTTCTTCCAATACATCTGTCAGCCAACTTGCATATTCTGTTTCCCGATTGATCGCATGCGCTAAAATCAAGTAATGTCCGTAATTTTCATGTTTTTCTTTTTCTGTAGGAAAGATTGTTTTTTTTCGCTCTAATAGATGAATGCGTTTTTCTTCATGAAGATCACGCTGCTGCTGGATAATTTCTACTAATGCCGGATCATTCACGTCTTTGACGAAATACAATTTTAAAACGAATTCGTCTCGATTAACCGGCAGTTCATTGGTCGGTGTATGAATCCACTCTGCTAATTGTTCCTTCCCTTCTTCTGTTAATTCATAAACTTTTTTTTCCAATTTTTCGCCTGTGATCTCTACTTGATGTTGAATGATTCCTTGCTCTTCCATTTTTGCCAGCTCAGGATAAATCTGACTATGTTTTGCTTGCCAAAATTCTCCTATTTCATTTTTGAATGATTGATTCAATTCATATCCTGTCATCTGCTTCTTACTTAATAACCCTAATAAAATATAGCGAAGTGTATTTTTTCTTGCCATCAGTTTTTCCTCCTTGACAAATCTTTAAATCCATTCTATCATAAACGAGTAATCAAAAACATGTAGTTTATTACATGTTTTAATTTAGAGGGAGATGCTTAATCATGAAAGAATTTAAAGAATTGGAAGATTTTATTGGAACTCACTTTATTTATACGTATGACAACGGTTGGGAATATGAATGGTATGCAAAAAATGACCATACTGTCGATTACCGTATCCACGGCGGAATGGTCAAA
Organism: Enterococcus sp. HMSC076E04; assembly: GCF_001814285.1. Lineage (NCBI taxonomy): Bacteria > Bacillati > Bacillota > Bacilli > Lactobacillales > Enterococcaceae > Enterococcus > Enterococcus sp. HMSC076E04. The sequence goes on from NZ_KV815603.1 coordinate 3,788, forward strand.
GGTCGTTGGGTAAAAGACCAAGAAGCTGATATCGTTAAATTGACAGATGGCGTATTCAAAATTACTTGGACAGAACCAACAGGGACAGACGTGGCATTAGACTTTATGCCAAATGAAAAGAAACTTCACGGAATGATCTTTTTCCCTAAATGGGTTGAAGAACATCCAGAAATCACTGTTACTTTCCAAAATGAACATATCGCAGAAATGGAAGCAGCTCGTGAAAAATATGAAACTTATCCAAAATTACTTGTTCCTGAATTTGCTACCATCACTTATATGGGTGATGCAGGTATAGACAATGAAGATGTCATTAGTGAAGCGCCATATGATGGCATGCCTGATGATATCCGTAGCGGAAAATACTTCGATGAAAATTATAAACGAGTAAAATAAGGTTGTGAAAGAGAGATTGTGAAATCAGCGTTTTGACCTGAGTATTAGAGAAACAAACGGAAAAATAGTTCCTCATATTTTGCCGTTTGTTGAGCTAATACCGAGGGTCAGCTGATTGAACACCGTTTAGTGGAGAGGTTGTGAAAAAGCTGTTCTGCATCAAGTAATAAGAACAGCCAAGTAAAAACAGCTTCTTATGTTTTTAACTTGGTTGGACTTATTACCTGCAGATGCAAGCTTTTGAACACCGTTTATCAAAGGTCGTAACAACTGCATCTTCACACAGTTAAATTAGTGACTTCAAAATGAAATAATGCTCCCAGCAAAAATTAGGCTGGGAGCATTATTCCGTTACTCTGTTCATCAAAAATCATTGGTTTGATTCCATTGCATCACAAGCTCCTCCTCATTTACTGCTTCATCTTTTTGCAGTATTTGAATTGCAAAGCCTTGTGAAAGATAGAAATGAATAGCTGATTGATTTTTTTGATAGACTGTCAAAGTCAGTGTTTTATTGGTTTCTTTTATTTTTTTCATTAGTTGCGTACCGATTTTTTGTTGCCGATATTCCCTCTTTACAAAAATCCCTGCGATGAACTGATCAATCACCCCAGCAAAACCGACGATTTCTTGATCTATTTCTGCTAAGTAAATCACTGCCTCTGGCAAAGCTTTCCTAACAGATTCTATTTGACTCTCCCAATAAGTTGGTGAGATGAATCCATGAGAATCCAAATTAGCATGCAGCCAAATCGATAGAACAGTTTCCAGTTCTTCAGCAGACAATTCTGTTGTTGTACGAATCATTTTTTCTCTCCTTACTTAATCATTGAGTTTAAACCAAAAACCATTTTTTTGAAGCTCTTTCACCAGTTTTCGCCCCTCAAAAAAGTACATCTTTTCTTGTTTTAATTTTCTGATACCAAAAGAAGCAGCGACTTTAGGATCATCAACTGACACGATTCGATAAGTCCCACCAGGCAATTGATCCAGCTTGACTTTCCCATAATGATCGCTTTGCACTGAAAACGGCACACCATTTCTAGTAAGTGTTTTTTTCTTATGTTTCAAAATAAATGAGCCACCCTTTACTGGATTTCCTGCTGAATCACTTATAATAAATGAAAAATCAAGCACTTTTTTACTTAACCGATACTGATAAATCAGTCGACCAATAAACAGTAACAGTATGACTACAGCTATTATCGTTCCTGCAAGAATAAGCAACTGTCGCAAAGTTCTTTCCTGATTTCCTTTTTCTTCTTCGTTTTTTACCGATTCACTATAAGGAATCCGATGTCCCGTCACTAGCAAACGATGCGTGTTGATCATATACGGTGTACATGTAAGCAAGGTAACTAAGTCTTTTCCTTCTTCAATCGTTAGAACAGACGTGTCATCTGGCAGTACCACTTGTATATTCCCAACTTGATAAGCCAATTTCTCCCCAAAAACAGTCAAAATAAACGTATCTCCGTGTTCTAAACGATCTAACTCGGTAAATAATCGTCGATTGGGTAACCCGCTGTGAGCATAAATCACTGAATGCGTCGAATTTCCACCAATTGGGAAAGAAGTTCCTTGTAAGACGCCTGCTCCATTCTCAAGAATCATGCCGTTAAGCCGGTCATAAAGTGAAATATTTATTTGGATTTTAGGTATATTGACACTTCCAATCAGCCATTCCTCTAATTGGCTGGATGTCGTGCTTTCATTTCTGTTCTGTTCATCGAAAGGATCAGCCCCAGGATTGAATCCTTGGTCAGTTAATCGTTGGTTTTGCTCCTCCATTTTCTTTCGCTGCGCTTCATTTTCGGCTGCGGTTCGTTTTTGTACTTGTTCCATTCGTTTTTGATCCATAAGACTATTTAAAGAATCCACATAAAATGGATACAAAGCGATTAGTAACCCTACGACGATACATATCAATAAAAATAAACGAAACAAAAGCCGACGAGACTGTTTTTGCTTTCTCTGCTTCACATGCGTCCTCCCTTGCAAGTTTTTTTGTTCTTTCTTTTATTATATGGGTTCAGGAAAAAAATAGAAAATGAAAGCCGATGAGGTTGTGACAGAAGTGGTTAGGTTCAAGAAATAAGAAGAAATTTCCGAAGAAGCTACTTCTGGAACACCGTGAATCAGAGGTTGTGAAATCAGCGTTATGCTTTGAGTAATAAGAGCACTAGTCAGAAAATAGCTTTTCATATTTTCTAGGCTAGTGAGCTTATTACCGAGAAGCAGCCGTTTGAACACCGTTTACCGAGAGGTCATGAAAAAGCGATTTTGTTTCGAGTATTAAGAAAATTTTGACTCAAAACAAGGAATGCGACATGGCTTTGCCACATCCTCTCTCCTTAGAAATTTCACTTATGTTTTTCTTGTAAAATTCATAAATATTTTCATGAATTTTCTAATTTCTTGCCTCCCTACCGCATAGGATATATGATGAATTTATCTAAAGTTTGCAAAGGAGTTCGACAATTGAAAAAATATGGCCCGTTTTTAGCAATTTTTTTCATTGCTTTGGCATTTCTCATGCCTCATTTATTCACACATAAACTAATTTTGGGTGCTGATGCCCCCTTCCATTACAATCGGTTCTACGATGCTGCGCAACAAATCAAACATGGGGATTTCCACTATTTTCCTTCCCTTTATGGATTCCAGCAAAGCGGTAGGATCGTTAATGCCGTTTACGGCCCATTTTTTGCTTATTTACAAGGATTGATCGTGTTGCTTGCAGGTAGTTGGTTTCACTATCAGATTCTTTCAAATTTTATTCTTTATCTTATTTCAGGATTTTCTATGCTGATCTTACTGAGATATGTCAATGTTCGGAACTGGGTAAGTGTACCAGTAGCCGTTTTATTCATGAGTACGTATTCTATTCAATATTGGTCTATCAATCAAGGATTCACTAGTTGGGGGACTTGTTTCTATCCTTTATGCATGATCCCTATTGTTGATTTCGTCCTTCATAAAAAGTTTCCTGTAATCAAAGTTGCGATCTCAGTTGGACTTATGACGCAGATTCATCTACTGTCTTCGATCATGTTAGCCTTGATGTATATTCCTTTTTATCTTTATTACTTTTTTAACCAGACTGAAAAAGGAAAAGCACTGCTTCAACTGATCAAGTCGGTCTTGCTTTATTTTGTCCTGACAGCAAATATTTGGGCAGGACTGGCTATTGTTTACAGCGGGAATAAGATTCTTCCTCCCTTTGTTAACAGAGAAATGAGTCAAAAGGCGATTGACCTGGATGGCAGTTATTGGCTTCATTATCCTAAAGCCTTTCCGATATTGATATTGTCAGGTTTTTTGCTTTTTATTTTCTTTCAACAAAAGAATACCTTGTTCCAAAAAATCGTGTTGTATACAAGTCTTGTTTTCTTTTTTCTTTCTACTAGCTTGATTCCATGGACGACATTGATCGAAAAAAATGTGCCTTTTATTAGCTTAATTCAGTTTCCATTTCGATTTTTCGTCCCATTTACGCTATTGCTTCTGCTTTACCTTGCCCTATCACTAAATCAATGGTCTGAGCAAAAGTGGTTCCGTCTTTTAGGTATATTGGGTATTCTTATTTTTTCTGCACAGACGATCCAAAACTTATACCAGCATCTAGAAAAGTGGGAGAATGAAACATTTGTCAGTCGACATACTTATCTATTCGATACACCGGAAGAAGCAAGGAAAACATTCTTCAGCAAAGATATGTCTACCAGCTTATTCGTTTTCCAAAAAACCACCCCTGACTATCTGCCAATCTATAAGGAGACAAAAGACAACAAATACGACCGATATAACGAAGAAATATTAGAAAACGAAACAACTTTCATAAAAACACATCCAGGCGGTCTTTTGACAATCAAGTGGAAAAATACTGGGGACAAAACGGTTCATATCCCTGTTATCGTTTATGATCGGACTGTACTACAGCAAAATGGAAAAACATTGACTGATTATGAATTAACGGATATCGGGACCCCAATCGTGAATCAGCAAAAAGGGATCAACGAGCTCACGCTTCATTATCGAACGCCGATCTATTTCTATTTCATTCTTTCTCTTACTTTGATTGGTTGGTTTACCTTGCTGTGCTTATTTATTTATCATAGATACAAGCATCTACATGCTTAGTCCAAACGGATGATACATCCAATCAAAAAAAACTCTCCGAACGGTAGGATCGATCGGAGAGTTTTATTTTGTTTAGTTTTTTGTGTCATATTTTTGTTCGTTCATCGTCCATCTATTTCGATTTCAGCCCCATAGTGATCACTGATGATTGGACTATCGATCCCGTCAAAAATCCGTTGATATTTTTTTACTTGTACTCCTTCAGGGACAAAAATGAAATCTATACGCAATTTTTCTGTATTTTGTTCCCAACCATCAATCTTCTTTTCCACAGTAGCAGCTTTACCTTTATCATTCGCGATAACATACGAATCTTGAAGAAGAAGACCACTTTCCTTTACTATATGATAACCTTCAGAATCTGCCGGATTATTGAAATCACCTAGGAAAAAAAGTGGTGCGCGGGTTTCAAAAAAGTAGTTTTCCAAGTTTTTCCACTCAAAATAAAAGCCGCTTTTTTTATCTGTCCACCAAGAAAAGTGGCAACTAGAGACAAAAATATCTTGATCATCTATCTTTGTTTTCCCAATCAAGATCTTGCGCGTCCGATAATCTTCTTTCTTTTGAGATTCGGAGACGGTGAGGACCTGACTTTCCAATGGTCTTTTCGCAAGCAGCGCATTTCCTTCTTCATATTTATCATAACCGATGTGGCTCATTTCCCAACTCCAAAAATACTCTTTTCCTTGTTCTTTTAAAAGCTGGACTAAACAGTAGGCAAAATTATCTTTGCGGATAGGAACTTGATTCTCTACTGGACAGAACTTCATTAGTTTTGCAGGGTCTGCTTCTTCAGATTCCAGTAATTGGTTGATTTCTTGCAAAGCGATCACTTCATAATCTTCTAACAGGATCTTCTCTGCTAATTCCTGTAATTTTTTCTCTGGTTCTGGCTCAAGCCAGCTATGTGTGTTCAATGTCATGAATTTCATGGTTCTTCTCCTTCTCTTCATTTCGAAACAAAAGGGGTTGTGACAAAATTTTGTCACAACCTCCCCAGTAAACAGTGTTCAATCAGCTGACCTTCGGTATTAGCTCAAAAACGGCAAAATATGAGGAGCTATTTTTCCGTTTTGTCTCTCTAATACTCAGGTCAGGACGCTGATTTCACAACCTCCCTTTATATTTTAATGGAGCCGATCACTTTACCAGCTGCCACTGTCCCTAATTGCTTGATCACTACTTCTTCCACTTTATCATTCGTAAATACGATCATGATCGTTGGATCTTTTTCTTCGTTTTGGATCATTTCAAGATTCATTTCAGCTAATTTCGTTCCTGTTCCTACTTCTTGTCCTTCTTTGACAGCAATCTCAAAAGCTGACTGATTCATTTGGACTGTATCAATCCCCATATGGATCAAAACTTCGACGCCCTCTTTCGTTTCTAGCCCAATTGCATGTTTGCTAGGGAAAATACTTGTCACTTTTCCAGCGATCGGCGCAACAACTTCTCTTGACGTTGGAATAACAGCAAAACCATCACCCATCATTTTTTGTGAGAATACTGGATCTTTTACTTCAGCTAAAGGAATCACTTCCCCAGAAGCTGCGGAAACTAGTTCTTGTTCTATGCCTAAGTATTTCTTGCTATCTGCTTGTCCATTTCCTGTAGAAACCATTTGCGGCTCTGGAATCTCTGCTCCTGATTGCAGCAGATCTTCGATATCTGATTTCAAGACATCTGCTTTTGGTCCATAAACTGCTTGGACTCCATTGTCTTTGACGATCAGTCCCATTGCTCCTGCTCGTTTCCAGGCTTCTTCAGTCCCAACTTTTTCCCGATCGTTTACACTTACACGTAAACGAGTCATACAGGCATCGACATCTTTGATATTTTCTTTTCCGCCCAACAAATGGATGATCTGCACCACTTGCTGGTCTGCAGTTCCTGTTCCACTGTTAGATACAGTGGTTTCTTCACTGTCATTGTCATAATTTCCGTTACGCCCAGGTGTAGCAAAGTTGAATTTTTTGATCAAGAAATTTGCTAAGAAATACGTAACAACACCAAAAACGATCACACATAACACGAAGTTGATAAGATCTGCACCTAGACCCGCTTTGATAGCTAATGGTGTCCGCGTCAGCAATTCGATATTTCCAAATGAATGGACCCGCAATGGTAAAATGTCTGCCATCGCAAATGCCGCTCCCTGAATGACTGAATAAATGGCATATAATGGTACAGCCGCAAACATGAACATGAACTCCAATGGTTCTGTTACACCTGTTAGAAAGACAGCTAACGCTGCTGAAAAATACATTGATTTATATCTTGCTTTCTTATCAGGATCGACATTACGGTACATCGCAAATGCCATCCCCATCAAAATACCCGAAGAACCAATCATTTGTCCTACTTTGAAACGAGCAGGTGTCCAGTTATGCAACACAAATTCATATTGCGACATATCCCCTGCACCTCTAAGATTCACTAAATCAGTGGCCCAAGCTAACCATAACGGATCTTGTCCAAAAACTTGTGTTCCTGCCTGTGCGCCTGATAAAATCTCGTACGATCCGCCAAGCTGTGTATAGTTGATAGGAATCGTCAGCATATGATGCAATCCGAACGGTAATAGCAAACGTTCCAATGTACCAAATAAAAACGGTGCTAGAATCGGTGCGCTTTCCTGTGATTCTGCAATCCATAAACCAAAATTATTGATTCCGGCCTGTACGTTTGGCCAAACAACAGCAAGAATCAATGCCACAATCGTTGACCATAAGATAACGACAAACGGAACAAAGCGCTTTCCATTGAAGAAAGACAAAGCATCCGGTAATTTTCTATAATTATAGTACTTATTATAAGCCATTGCCCCGACAAAACCAGCGATGATCCCTACAAATACACCCATATTCAAAGCTGGTGCTTCCAATACACTTGTAAAGAACCCTTTAACCATGATCTTCGTACCGAAAAGAGTGTGAGTAAACGCATCTTCATTCGCAAGCATGTCGCTTGTGACCCCAAAGATGGCCCCAGTGATCCGATTGATCAAAATAAATGAGATCCCAGCAGCAAATGCCCCACCTGCCCGTTCTTTTGCCCAACTTCCTCCTATTGCTAAAGCAAATAAAATATGAAGATTCCCAATAATTGCCCAACCAATATTTTCTATTACTCCGCCCGTTGTAACAAGCGGCGTCCACTCAGGATTGATCAAAGGAATTGATTTCCCTATACTGATCATCAATCCAGCTGCCGGCATCACTGCCACCACAACCATTAAAGCCTTTCCAAATTTTTGCCAAAACTCAAAACTAAATATCTTTTTCATTCCGTTTAGCTCCTTTACGCAATCGGTTTCGTTAAATGTATTATAGCGTGCGTTTTCTTTTTTGTAAATGCTTTATTTTTTATTCTTCTGTCTATACCATTCTTTAAAACCCATAATACATAAGTTCCCTTCTATAAATAGCTCGAAAAAATTTTATTTTTATGCTTTTTTCTATGAAATATTTCCTATTGTCTATTGACTTGCGCAATCGGTTGCGTTTATTATGAACGTATAAAACAGCTCATTAGGAGGAGAACAATGAAACAGATCAAACGACTATTTGCTATTGATCCATGGAAAATCAGCACGACCCAATTAGATAAAAAAAATCTTCGACTGCAAGAATCTTTGACAAGTATTGGAAACGGTTATATGGGGATGCGTGGGAACTTTGAAGAAACTTACTCAGGGGACCACCATCAAGGTACTTATTTGGCAGGTGTCTGGTATCCTGATAAGACACGTGTCGGCTGGTGGAAAAACGGTTATCCAGAGTACTTTGGAAAAGTAATCAATGCCTTGAACTTTATCGCAATAGATATTTCGATCAACGATCAGCTGATCGACTTGGCTTCTTTGGAACCAGAAGATTTTTATTGGGAACTAGATATGAAAAATGGTGTGCTATCTCGTACGTTCACAATCACTACTTCTACTAATAAAGTACGTATCTCCTTTGAACGTTTTTTAAGCATTGTCAAAAAAGAAGCAGCTTACATCCATTTGACTATAGAAATGCTTGAAGGTAATGGAACAGTCGACCTCGTATCGAAATTGGATGGAAATGTCCAAAACGAAGACAGCAACTATGATGAACATTTTTGGAATGAGATCGATCGTGGAACCATAGAAGAAATCGGCTATTTAACAACTAAAACTATTCCAAACAACTTCGGGATCGAACAATTCACTGTTACTGCAGCAATGCGTCATTTCGTTAACGGAAAAGCAGTCGTTCCTGACTATCACGAAGATACTTTAGCCTTACATGGTTGCCTGTCTGCTGAATTATCTCAAGGCGAGACATGGACAGTAGAGAAAGAAATCATCGTTCTTACTAGTCGAGATATCCCAGAAGCGCAACAAGCAGAAAAAGCCGTCTCAGAATTAGCAAATCAGACAAACAATTATATCCAAGCAAAAGAAGAACAAACAGCGGCTTGGGCAGAACGATGGAAGCTTGCCGATGTGGTCATCGAAGGAGATGAAGAAGCACAGCAAGGTATTCGGTTCAATTTGTTCCAACTATTCTCTACTTACTACGGCGAAGATGAACGATTGAATATCGGACCCAAAGGATTCACAGGAGAAAAATACGGCGGTGCCACTTACTGGGATACAGAAGCGTATGCAGTCCCTCTTTATCTCGCTTTAGCCAAACCCGAAGTAACTAAGAATCTTCTGAAATACCGGCATAACCAACTGCCGCAAGCGATCCACAACGCTCAGCAGCAAGGATTGAAAGGCGCGCTTTATCCTATGGTCACCTTCACTGGCGTCGAATGTCATAACGAGTGGGAAATCACTTTCGAGGAGATTCACCGAAATGGTGCAATCGCCTATGCAATCTACAATTACACGAATTACACCGGTGATACAGAATATTTGAAAAATGAAGGTCTGGAAGTTTTAGCAGAAATCGCCCGCTTCTGGGCAGACCGTGTCCATTTTTCAAAACGAGCAAATAAATACATGATCCACGGAGTGACTGGACCAAATGAATATGAAAACAACATCAATAACAATTGGTATACAAATACGATCGCAGCTTGGGTCTTGCGTTACACGCGAGAAAATTATTTAACTTATCAAGAAGAAGCTGCTATCGCTATCAGCGAAGAAGAACTAGCCAAATGGAAAGATATCGCAGAGAACATGTACTTCCCAGTGGACGAAGAATTAGGTATTTTTGTCCAGCATGACACATTCTTAGATAAAGATCTCATGCCTGTATCCGATATTCCCACAAGCGATCTTCCTCTGAACCAGCATTGGTCTTGGGACAAAATCCTTAGATCTTGCTTCATCAAGCAGGCAGACGTATTACAGGGGGTTTATTTCTTCAACGATACTTTTACAAAAGAAGAAAAACAAAAAAACTTTGATTTCTATGAACCAATGACTGTCCATGAGTCTTCCCTTTCACCAAGTATCCATTCGATTTTAGCAGCAGAATTAGGAATGGAAAACAAAGCTGTAGAAATGTACCAACGAACAGCTCGCTTGGATCTGGATAATTACAATAACGACACAGAAGACGGCTTGCACATCACTTCCATGACTGGCAGCTGGTTGTCGATCGTCCAAGGATTCGCTCAAATGAAAACCGCCCATGATCAATTGAAATTCGCACCATTTCTGCCAAAAACCTGGAATGCTTATTCTTTCCATATCAATTATCGCGGACGTTTATTATTCATCTCAGTTACAGATGAACAAGTTACTTTCGATTTATTAGAAGGTATGCCTCTGAAACTTTTCGTCTATGAACAGTCTTACACTTTAGAAAATCGCCTAGAAATAACGCTAAGAAAGGAGGAAGCAAATGTTTAAAGGGGTATTGTTCGATTTAGACGGCGTCATTACCGATACTGCCGAATTCCATTATCGTGCTTGGCAAAAGCTTGGTCAGGAAATCGGCATTACGATCGAACGCACATTCAACGAACAGCTAAAAGGCGTCAGCCGAGAAGACTCTCTCTCTTTGCTTTTAGCTTATGGCGGAAAAGAACACTCTTTTTCAAAGGTAGAATTCGCAGAATTAGCAAAAAGAAAAAATGATTATTATTTAGAGATGATCCAGACGATCGAACCAAAAGATGTCTTCCCTGGGGTCGTCCCTTTACTGGATTCTTTAAAAGAAGAAAAAATCAAGATCGCTCTTGCTTCTGCAAGTAAAAATGGGCCTTTCCTACTTGAAAAAATGGGTCTCACACCTTACTTTGACGCTATTGCCGACCCGGCAGAAGCAGCAAACGGAAAACCTGCGCCAGATATCTTTCTCCTTGCAGCAAAAGCTGTCGGACTAAAAACAGAAGAATGTATCGGGATCGAAGACGCGCAAGCCGGTATCCAAGCCATCCTCTCAAGTGGTGCTCAACCAATTGGCGTGGGACGTGCTGAAGACCTTGGAGAGGAGATCCCGCTTGTCCCTGATACGACTTTTCTTACGATCGATTACTTGAAAGAAAAGTGGCATGACCATGGATAATCCAGAAATCTCCGTCGTACCAGTTCCAGAGACTGAAATAAAGAAAATCACGTTGAAGAACGACTATTTAGAAGTCGTTCTTCTCAACTATGGTGCCCGCCTGCATCAAATCTTCGCGCCAGACAAAGAAGGAAAATCAGAAAATATTTTATTGTCTTACGATCGTTTCGAAGATGTTCTAACAGATAAAAGCTTTTTTGGCGCAACTGTCGGACCTGTAGCTGGAAGGATCCGAGATGCTTCCTGGGGTAAGCATAGATTAGAGAAAAACTGCGGATCACACCATATCCACGGTGGCACGAAAGGCTGGTCTTTCCAATATTGGGAAGTAGAAGTTTTCAAAACTCCTTCATCAATAGGCGTGGTCTTTTACTTAAAAGATGAATTTTCTACCTATCCAGGACCAATCACTGCTACGATCACTTACCGTTTGACAAAAAACGAGTTAGAGATGACGACCTCTGCCAGTAGCCTGGTCGAAACCATCTGCAATCCGACCAATCATGCCTACTTCAACCTTTCAGGAAATGGAAAAAGAGATATCTATGACCATCAGTTAACGGTCTTCTTAGATGGTATACTTGAATTAGATCAAGAAAAACTACCTACTGGAAATTGGACGAAAAAAGAAGACCTGCCCATCGACTTTAGAAAATCTCCAATACTGCAAGAAATCCTTGCTTGTTATCCAGCTGGACTAGATGATGTATTTCTTTTGCATCATCCTAGGCTTTCCAGAACTTCCTTACAATTATTCGAGAAGCATTCTGGTCGTCAAATGACTATAGCAACTTCCAATAAAAGTATGGTATTATTTTCTACGACTGGATTTGAAGCAGATTTCTCTGTCAACGGAAAACAGATGCATTCAAACTACGGATTAGCAATCGAACCGCAAGAAATCCCTGATATCGTTCATTTTCCCAACTTTGGATCGATCAACCTCCATCCTGGTCAAGAACGGGTCAGTCAGACGATTTACCGGTTCTCTGCACAATAACAAGAGAAAGGTGTTTTTATCATGGCTATTACCGTAAAAGATGTGGCGAAAAAAGCCGGCGTTGCTACCTCGACCGTCTCTCGTGTTATCAATGATCATCCTAGTATTTCCGAGGCAACAAAGAAGAAAGTCCGAAAAATCATGGATGAACTAGGTTATGTTCCTAACATGACTGCCCGCAATCTAGGAAAACGCATTTCCAGTGCCATCGGCGTGATCTTACCTCCTCTTGATTCAAAAGAGCGGATTGGGAATCCCTTTTATCTTGAGATCATGGAAGCAATCAACGAAGAAGCGCGGAATTATGATATGACGACAGCGATTGCTACTGCTAAAAATTTTGATTTACTGTTAGAGAACGTCCAGCGTATGCATCTACAAAAACAAGTAGATGGTTTTATTCTAGTGTATTCAGATAGTCAAGACCCTGTCATTGATTATTTATACCAAAACCACATCCCTTTCACTTTGATCGGACAGCCTTATCATCACGAAAACGAAATCGTTTATGTAGATAATGACAACCAGCTTCTAGGCAAACAAGCAACAGAATTTTTGATCCAGAATGGACATAAGAATATCCTATTCGTGACGAATACGACTCATGAGAGTTTGTATTTCGAACGATATTTCGGTTATCAAAAAGCGATGATGATGGCTGATTTTCCTGCGTTTTCCAGTGTAGTACTGGAACATACAGAAGATTATCTGACCTTTGAGAAAACGTTGAAAGAAAACGAAGCCACAGCATTGGTAGTCATTGACGATATCTTCGCCCTTCGCACGATGCAGTTGGCACAAATGTATGGTTATGTCATTCCAGAGACACTTTCTGTCATTAGCTTCAACAACTCGATCTTCTCAACATTGACACATCCTTACCTTACAAGCATCGATATCGATATCTCCGAATTAGGACGTGTCGCTATGCAAAAACTGCGTGAACTGATTCATGAAGAATTAAGTAGCGGCGTACGTTTGGTCATCCCTCATCGCTTGATCAAAAGAGAGACAGTCGTTCCTTTAGAAAGCACAAAACTTAGTTAAATCACTGAATTTGCTGACCATTTATCCTACGGTCAGTTTTTTTACATAAAAAAACGTTATTTTTATAAGTTTGAAAAGAAAACATTAAATAACATTAATTTCAAAATAAATAATTTTCTCCCTTCTTTTTCTTTATCAGTTACGTGAACGATTATGCGTCCAAAACAAACGATTATTTGACATAACTGCTGTCTTCCATGAGAATACACGAAGGAAACACCAATAATATAAAAAACATTTTTTAAATTGATTTTTTCTATTACGCCTTGTATTCTTTTGTTTTTTCAAGAATAATTAAATGTGTAAGCGAATACGAATGAACGGAGGTGCAAAAGACCCCCTTGTCGATCAGCCGCACGTGTTCTTGAAAGGAGAAAACATGAAAAAACTCACTCATTTGTTTTTTGTTGTGTTGACACTTCTGCCATTTGCTGCCACGCCTGTCCAAACGCACGCCCAAGAAACGTATACGATTAAAGCAGAACAACATGCGACGACCGAAGTTGTTCCTGAACTCCCGTCTATCTCTCGTATCCCTGTCACTACCCAAGAACCAGATCCGCACAATGCAGCATTGGTTCCTTTAACCGGTGGCGTCAGTTTCTCCTCTTTTCTCTCTCCTTTTTCTGCTGTTGGTGCTACATTAAGTTCTGCATTGGTTTCCCTCCCTGCTTCTGCTGCAGTAGTTTCTGCTATCCTAGGAGCAGGACTTGGTTATAGTTTTTACCAATTAGGTTCCTCCTTAGGCGTCGCCACTGCAGACTTACTCAAAACGAATGCGAGCTTGTATGAATTATCTTCCAATAATCCTGCCCTGCAACAAGAATTGGCCACTTTTGCCACTTCGGGGATCGATTCTACTACTAGTACCTATAATTTCTCGCAAGGTCTGCAAAAAAGATACGCGCAAGACGTGACCAGTCATGCATTGATGCGGGAATATTTGACAGGAACAACGGATCATGGTGCTTATCGCTTTTCGATCAATGACCATCCGGCATTCCGTAAACTGATCTCTTATGGTTCTCTTTCTACTGAAACGGCTCGAACTGGCGTAATCGGACGTGATGCCTCGGTAGCTGATCGAATGTTCATCGAAGATCAATTCTTCTTACTGGAAATGGTTCGTGTCATGGAAACTCGAGTCGGCAGTGATACAACATTACTGACGATCTCCGGTCACAATTATGGCCATCGGGGTAGCAACGGTTCCTTCGTCCATGAAGTCGAATTAAGTGTCCCGATGTCTGTCTTGATGAGCCAGATCGCGACTCAAGAAGACTTTCTGGAATACATCCAGCAAAACACCACTTTTGAATTTGGGGTGATCGAAACACCCTCAAGAGAAGTCGCTGTCCAGACGGCTCAGCAAATGGCGCAAGCCTATCATACACGCACTGCCGATATACAAAAGAACTTAGCGGAAGTCTTGGCACCGACTGAAAACGGATTGAGCTTCGATCCTTCTGGTATAATCGCTACCTTATACGGACAAACGGTTGTCCTTGATGCAACAGGAAAGTTCGTGTACGCTGACACTCGCGTAGCCGTTCCAGAATACCAGTGGGGGGCGATCGATTTTGCTTACAGTGAAGCAGCCATCCCAATAGATGACTCGATCACGATCGATGGGCGAAGAGGTGTATTAGATGAAGAAACTGGAGACATCGTAGAAGATGGTACAGGTAAAACATTAGTCGAAGGCGCAATGGGCGCGGCATGGAATGTGTTGAGTCTAGCTCGCGTCCTTGAAGCAATCAAAAACTTCAAAGGGGATGACGATGATGACGATGAATTCGAATGGTATTCCCCTCTTGATTTGTACTATGACGAATGGTATGCAGACGGCGGGAAAGGGCATACGATGGAACGGCATGTGGGACAGACTGCGGATGCCCTACAAGCCCGATTAAAAGAAATAACCTATTCCGCTGCCTTCCATACTACGGAACAAGCTTTGATATTTATCAACTGCGCGATCTATACTGCCAATAAAAAATACTTAGAGGGTACGATCAAGTTACCTCTAGGTGATTGTTCTTTACAAGATGGTAATCGTGTAATCTATCGATCGTATAAATCGATTGCTCTTGGAAAGACATTAGTGTGGGGATTTTATAGATTAAACCTTGACAACTATATTCAATACGACTCGATCTATTACGCTAAAGTAGTTATTCAAAGAATGCCCAACATCGTATGGAAAAAACGAAAGTATTATATCCTAACCGCTTATCCTGACTTACGAAGAACTGTAAAAGAGGAGCCGCCAAGGGCGGCTCCTTCCTTTTCTAAAATTTTTGTTTATTTTTAAATCATCACTAAACTAGCATCAAAAACAGTGAATCGCTTTCTCTTTTCGTCATACACTGACCACACATAAGCACCAT